>JAGNNA010000054.1 GCA_017990895.1 Reyranella sp. | reverse complement strand
ATCCCAACACCGTGCACGAGGCGGGAATCTCGGCGCGCGGGCGGGTGATCCCCGAGGACCAGGTCGAAGACATCAGCGAAAGAGTGGTGGACTGGTTTGCTTGACGGGCACCGTTTGGGCCCGTAAAAAGCCGGCCTTCCCGCCCTCCGGCGGGATCGTTTTTTTTAGCGGATATCGCCATGCCTCGTCGTTGCGCCCTCTCGGGCAAGGCCGTCCAGTACGGCAACAATGTGAGCCACGCCAACAACAAGTCGAAGCGCCGGTTCATGTCGAACCTTCAGGTCGCTTCGGTCCTGTCGGATGCGCTGGGCCATGCGGTGCGCCTGCGCCTCACCCCCCGCGGCATCAAGACGATCGAGCACAATGGCGGCATCGACGCCTACCTGCTTGACACGAACGACAGCAAGCTCTCGCCCGAGATGAAGGTGCTGAAGCGCCGCGTCGTGTCGGCCAAGGGTAAGAAGGACGCAAAGAAGGCGGCTTGAGGGCTGAGCGAAGCTCAGCCCCATGAGCGACAGGGCATTACTTGTAATGTCCGAGAGCGCCGAAGAAAGAACGACGCCCTCATGACCCCTCCGTCGGCGTAAAACGCCGACACCTCCCCATTTGAATGGGGAGGGGGTCCTATTGAGGTAGTTCGAACAGCATCAGAATATTGCGCTGAAGCGGATTGAAATTGTCGTCCGAGATCAGCCACAGCAGCGTCTCGCCCCTGGTGCCGCGCGTTGCCGCCAGCCCTTCGAGATTGTCGACTGCGTAGGGTGAGGCGAGACGCGCCAACTCCTCGGGCTTTACGGTTGCACCGGGTTTGAGTTCAGACGCCTCGAAACGCATCACGCGGACCCGCACGCCGCGCACCATGTCGAAGGCCCGCTCCAACGTGGCGAAGGAGCCGTCGGGCAGCACCGCCATCGCGGTCGGCTTGTAATCGGGAATGGTGGCGTAGGCGAAGGCGCTCCAGGCGTAGCGGCCGCCCGCGTCTGGCTTGCCGATCCAGCCGGTGACTGTATCGGCCTGCCGGCTGTATTCCTCGCTGATCGCGATCACCGTGCCGTCGGCGAGCGCCGTCATCGCCTCGATGCCGCCGTTGGGGGGCTGGCGGCTGATATCGGCCGGGCCTTCGACGGGGAGCGGGGTCTCCGTAAGCGTTCGGTAGCGCCACAGCCGGTGCCGGCGCTCGAACGCCACCAGCCACGATCCGTCGGGCAGGCGTGCGAACGCCTCGGCATCCGCTTCGGGCTTGCTCTCGATCGGCTTGCCGTCGAGGCCGCGCAGCTGGCCCATCCGCGCATCGCCCAGGCCCACCAGAGTGCCGTTGGCGTCGAAGCGGGGCGTGGCGACCAGCCACGAGCCCTCATCCGAGATCGAGGTAAGAGTGCGGTTGTCCGGCGTCACGTGAAGATCCGACAGGCCGCCGAAAATGCGCAGGCTGCCGCGCATCTCGATGCCGCCACGCCAGACGAGACGGCCGACCCGCGTCGCCTTGGGCTCGTCGATCTTGAGCGTGAGCGCCGAGCTTTCGATGGTGACTGGCTGTTCCTGCGCGCCGGCCGGCGGCGGCGAGACGCCGGCGCAGGCCGCGACGAGCAGGAAGAGCGTGAGAAGGAGGCGGTTGGCCACCGGAGGCAAGCGCGCGATCAGGCCGCGCGCTTGCCGGACTTGGCTCCGACCTTGCCGGCGCCCTTGCGTGAACCGCGGGCGGCGGCTGCGTCCTTCTTGTCGTCGTCGTCGAACAGGGAGGCGAGCTGCTCCATCATCGTGCCGCCCAGCTGGTCGGCGTCGACGATTGTGACGGCGCGGCGATAGTAGCGCGTGACGTCGTGGCCGATGCCGATGGCCACCAGTTCGACCGGTGAGCGCGTCTCGATCCAGTCGATGACGTCGCGCAGGTGCCGCTCGAGATAGTTGCCGGGATTGACCGACAGGGTGCTGTCGTCGACCGGCGCGCCGTCGGAGATGACCATGAGGATCTTGCGCTCCTCGGGCCGCGGCAGCAGGCGGTTGTGCGCCCACAGCAGCGCCTCGCCGTCGATGTTCTCCTTGAGGATGCCCTCGCGCAGCATCAGGCCCAGGTTCTTGCGGGCGCGCCGCCACGGCGCATCGGCCGGCTTGTAGATGATGTGGCGCAGGTCGTTGAGGCGGCCCGGGTTGGCCGGCTTGCCGGCGGCGAGCCACTGCTCGCGGCTCTGGCCGCCCTTCCAGGCGCGTGTCGTGAAGCCCAGGATCTCGACCTTCACGCCGCAACGCTCCAGCGTGCGGGCGAGGATGTCGGCGCTCATCGCCGCCACCGTGATCGGACGGCCACGCATCGAGCCCGAATTGTCGATCAGCAGCGACACCACCGTGTCGCGGAAGTTGGTGTCACGCTCGGTCTTGAACGACAGAGCGTGCATCGGATTGGTGACCACGCGGGTCAGGCGCGCGGCGTCGAGGATGCCCTCGTCGAGGTCGAATTCCCAGGCACGGTTCTGCTGCGCCATCAGGCGGCGCTGCAGGCGGTTGGCGAGCTTGCCGATGACGCCCTGCAGGTGCGCCAGCTGCTGGTCGAGATGGTTGCGCAAGCGGCCGAGTTCCTCGGCGTCGCACAGTGCGTCGGCCTCGACGATCTCGTCGAACTTGTTGGAATAGGCGTGATACTGCTGGCCGGCCGGCTCGTTGCTGAGCGCGCCCGGGGGCAGCCATGGACGCTCGGCGCGGCCCGGCTCCTCCTCGTCGCCCGAGCCCATCTGCATCTCGGTCTGGGCCTGGTCGGCAGCGGTCTCGGAGGCGTCGTCCTGCTCGGACGCGTCCTCGCTCTCTTCGCCCTGGGCGCCGTAGCCCTGGGTCTCGCTCGAATCGCTCTGGTCGTCGCCGGTCTCGTTCGACTGGCCGTCGGCGTTCTCCTGGTCCTGCGAGTCCTCGTTGTCGTCGTCCTGCAGCTCCGAGGTCTCGTCGCCCAGCTTGAGGTCGCGGATGAGCTGGCGCGCGGCGCGGGCGAAGGCTTCCTGGTTGGTGAGCGCATCGCGCAGCTTCTGGAAGTCGCGGCCGGCGGCGCTTTCCACGTCGGCCCGCCACATGTCGACCATCGCCTTGGCCGACTCCGGGGGCGCGGCGCCAAGCAGCTGCTCGCGGGCGATCAGCCCGATCACATCGGCGATCGGGGCGTCTTCCTTGGTCTTGATGCGGGCATGGCCGCGCTGGTCGGAGCGCTGGCGCCACAGGGCGGAGAGGTTGTCGGCGACGCCGACCATCCTCTTCGCGCCCAGCGCCTCGACGCGAACCTGTTCCACCGCCTCGAAGATCGCGCGCGCCGCCTCGCCGCGGGGAACGCGGCGCAGATGGGTCTTGCGGTCGTGGTGGCGCAGCTTGAGCGCCATCGAATCGGCCTCGCCGCGGACGCGGCTCACATCCTCGGCTGGCAGGTCGCGCGCCGGCACGGTGATGCGGGCTTCCTGGCCCAGCAGTGAACCGCCATCGGGAACGAAGGCTACGTTCACTTCCTTCCGCGACACCGCCCGCATTGTGGTGGCGGTGACGCGACGAAACTCCTCGAGGGGAGTGGAGTCCTTGGCCATGCGGCCCTCTTTACTAACTAGTGCAGCTTGCCGCCCTTGCCGCTGGTCGCCGGCAGATCCTTGCCGAAGCAGCGCTGATAGTACTCGGCGAGCGTGCTGCGCTCGACCTCGTCGCACTTGTTCAGGAAGGTGAGACGGAAGGCAAAGCCCACGTCGCCCCCGAAGATGCGCGCATTCTCGGCCCAGGTGATCACCGTACGCGGCGACATGACGGTCGAGATGTCGCCGGCGATGAAGCCCGCGCGCGTCAGCTCGGCCAGGGCCACCATGGCGGCAATGGTCTTGCGACCCTCCTCGGTGTTGTAGTGCGGCGTCTTGGCGGCGACGATGTTCACTTCCTGCTCGTGCGGCAGGTAGTTCAGCGTCGTCACGATCGACCAGCGGTCCATCTGGCCCTGGTTGATCTGCTGGGTGCCGTGATAGAGGCCCGTCGTGTCGCCGAGGCCGACCGTGTTGGCGGTCGAGAACAGGCGGAACGCCGGATGCGGATGGATGACCTTGTTCTGGTCGAGCAGCGTGAGCTTGCCGTCGACCTCGAGCACGCGCTGGATCACGAACATGACGTCGGCGCGGCCGGCGTCATACTCGTCGAACACCAGCGCCGTCGGGTTCTGCAGCGCCCACGGCAGGATGCCTTCACGGAACTCGGTGACCTGCTTGCCGTCGCGCAGCACGATCGCGTCCTTGCCGATCAGGTCGATGCGCGAGATGTGGCTGTCGAGGTTGACGCGGAGGCACGGCCAGTTGAGGCGCGACGCGACCTGCTCGATGTGCGTCGACTTGCCGGTACCATGATAGCCTTGGACCATGACACGTCGGTTGTGGGCGAAGCCGGCGAGGATTGCCAACGTCGTGTCGTGATCGAACAGGTAGGCATCGTCGACCTGCGGGACATGCTCGGTCGGCGTGCTGAACGCCGGCACTTCCATGTCGGTATCGATGCCGAAAACCTGACGCGCAGAAACCTTGATATCCGGCATGCCCGAAACATTCTGACGCGCCGCGGTCGTCGTAGAGGCCATCACACGAATTCCTACAAAACAATGCCCGCCAATTGCGGGCAAATTCATAGTCGCAGGCAGGATTGTGCACCGCAAGCGGCCAAATGCACGGACAGCCCCAAGCAGGGCTAAATCATTCCGCCGGAAGGTGCTCCGAGGCTCGCAGAGTGGAATAGGCGGCGTTGATTTCCTTCAGTTTTTCCTCGGCCTCGCGCGCCCCGCCGTTTGCGTCGGGGTGATGCAGCTTCACCAGCTCCTTGTACCGCGATTTCACGACTTTTCGGGTAAGCGGCCATGAAAGTTCGAGGACATCGAGGGCGTTTCGCTCGGCCGGGGTCAGCTGCTCGCTGCCATCGTACTTGGGCGGCGGCTTTTCCCCGAGGCCGGCATCGTCGGCCAGGCCCAGCGGATCCTTGATATGGGCGTAGGGATTGCCGTTGCGGCGGGCGCCCAAAGGCCAGACCGGACGGCGCCAGGTCGTGTCGGCGCGGATGTGGGCCTCGATCTGGTCGGAGTCCAGGCCGGCGAAATAATCCCACTTCTTGTTGTAGTCGCGGACATGATCCAGGCAGAACCAGCGATACTCGTCGAGCTTGTCGCGCGCGCGGGGCGCACGATATTCCCCCTGCAGGCGACAGCCCGGGGACTCGCACACGCGCTGATGGGGCTTCGCACCATCCAGTGCCGCCAATGGGTTCGCTCGCCGTCGGGCCATCGGACTAATATGTGTTCAACCGATTGAACCGGCAAGATGAGGCAAGATGATCATGGGCAAGGTGGCGACGGCGATTGACAGCAAGCTTCGGGCGGCCTTCGCGCCGGTGCGCTTGGCGATCGAGGACGAATCGTCCAAGCATCACGGCCATGCCGGCTGGCGCGAGGGCGGCGAGACGCATTTCCGGGTGGAGATCGTGTCGCCGGCCTTCGAGGGAAAGACCCGCGTCGCCCGCCAGCGTCTCGTCTATGCCGCGCTCAAGGAGGAGCTCGACGCCGGCCTGCATGCGCTGGCGATGGAAACGCTGACGCCGGCCGAAGACGGCAAGCGGTCATAGACGCTGTGCGCGACGCAAGGCGCTGCTCACGACAGCGTCAGCCTTCCATCTCCACGTCCTTGCCTTCGACGGCGGCGCGGACCGCCTCGGCGTCCGGCCCGGTATAGAAGTGCGGCACCCAGCGTTTCGTGACCTCGCTGTCGGAGGCCCAGGTGTGGCAGGTGTCGAGCATGTAGGGCTTGCGCCGCGGCTTGGGCGCGGCGTCGGGATCCTTCGGCGGCAGGGTGCCGGTCTTCTCTCGATGCGCGTTGTTGAGATCGCGCGCCTTCTTCGACGACACGGTCTGGAAGGCGGTCGTGGCCACCGGCCCCAGCAGCTCGACGATGTGCGTGCAGCCATGGACGCCGCCCAGCCGCTCGCGCACCGCTCGATGGAAGCCGCCGCCGATGCGCAGGCCGATCAGCTTCCTGAAGGCCGGCGCGATGTCGCCACACATGCGGTAGGGCGACTTGTCGGTCACCGCCTCGGCATCGACGATCGTGAACTTGTGATCGATCGTCAGGCGGATCGACATGTCGTGGACGAAGTCGCCCGGCTGCAGCGGCCCACGCCATTCGTTGGCGTGTTCATAGGTCTTCTCGTCGGTGATGCGGCCCTCGATATCCCACAGCCCATCGTCGCGGAAGAAGCCCTGGCAGACGACGCGGCGCGTATGAAGGTGCTGTCGCCCGATCGGCGGCGAAAGCGGCATGGTCGTTCCTCGTGGTGTCGGGTGGAAGTCAGTTGCCCGCCTGTATGGCGGTGGGCGGCACGATCCGCAACTCGGCGACGCGCGTGCCCTCGCGCTTCAAAATCTCGAAGCGAAATCCGTAAAATGCATAGACTTGGCCGACTTCGGGAATCCGTCGCGCCTCGTGGAGCACCAGCCCCGCGATGGTCGTGGCGACGCTCTCGGGCAGGCCCCAGCCGAATTCGCGGTTGAGGTCGCGGATCGGAACGTCGCCGCGGCAGACCACGCTGCCATCCTCGCGCCGGGCGACGCCGCGACGGATGGCATCGTGCTCGTCCTCGATGTCGCCGACGATCTCCTCGAGGATGTCCTCCAGCGTGACGATGCCGCGCAAGGCGCCGTATTCGTCGACGACGAGGGCGAAATGCTCGTGCCGGGCGCGGAAGGCCTCGAGCTGGTCGAACAGGATCGTGGATTCCGGGATGAACCACGGAGGAGTCAGGATCGGATCGATCTGCACCGACTTCGGACCGCCGGCCGCTTCGACGGCGCGGAACAAGTCCTTGGCGTGCATGATGCCGACCACGTTGTCGGCCTCGCCGCGATAGAGAGGGATGCGCGTATAGGGCGCCGCCAGCATCTGCGTGACGATCGCCTCGGTCGGCTGGTCGGCGTCGATCAGCACGACGTTGCCGCGATGGGTCATGACGTCGCCCACGGTACGGTCGCCCAGGTCGAGCACCGAGCGCAGCATCGCCTTCTCGGCGGGCGCGCTGTCGCCGGTCTGGCCCTCGCCATGCAGTTCGATCGCGCCGCGCAATGCATCGCTCTGCTCCTCGGCGTCGGGCGTGCGGTCGGTGCGGACATGGAGCAGTCGAAGGAAAAAGCGCGAGATCGCCGCCACGCCGCGTGCCATCGGGCCGAGGATCGTCAGCGTCACCATGATCGAGGGCGCCAGGGCGAGAGCCACGCGATCGGCGCGCAGCAGCGCCCAAGTCTTGGGCATGACCTCGGCGAAGATCACGATCAGGACGCCGATGACCAGCGTGGCATAGACCACGCCGGCCGCGCCGAACAGGGCCGTCAGCACCGCCGTCGACAGCGAGGCGGAGAAGATGTTGACCACGTTGTTGCCCAGCAGGACGGCGCTCACCGTCTCGTCCTTGCGGTCGAGCAGCGCATTCACGATGACCGCCTTCGGATTGCCCTGCAGGGCGAGGCGATGCATGCGCGGCCGCGAGGCGCCCGTGATCGCCGTCTCTGCCGCCGACAGGTAGGCCGCCAGGAACAGGCAGACGACGACGAGGGGGACCGCGATCGAAAGCGGGATGTCGAAATGAAGTTCGGCGTCCATGCCCGTCCTAGGCCGCGATGGCGTCGTCGAGCAGGCCGTGCAGGCCGGCCTCGTCGACGTCGCGGGTGACGAAGGATTTTCCGATGCCACGGGCCAGCACGAAGGTGAGCTTGCCGCCCTCGGCCTTCTTGTCGCCGCGCATGTGCTCGATCAGCTTCGCCGTATTCCAGGTGCGGCTGTTGTCGCCGCCGATCGTGCGCAACCGCACCGGCAGGCCGACGGCCCCGAGGTGCCGGCGCACGCGTTCGGCATCCTCGTGCGGGCAGAGGCCGAGCCTTGCCGACAGGTCGAAGGCCAACGCCATGCCTGCGCCGACGGCCTCGCCGTGCAGCAGGGTCGAGCCGAATCCGGTTTCCGCCTCGAGCGCATGGCCGAACGTGTGGCCGAGATTGAGCAGTGCGCGCAGATCCGTGGTCTCGCGCTCGTCGGCCGCCACGATGCGCGCCTTCGACAGGCAGCTCTGCTCGATCGCGTAGGTGCGTGCCGCAGCATTGCCCGCCAGCACGGCCTCACCGTTCTTCTCGCACCACGCAAAGAAGTCGTGGTCGTCGATCAGCCCGTACTTCGCGACCTCGGCGTAGCCCGCCAGCAATTCGCGGCGTGGCAACGTGTCGAGCACCGTGGTGTCGGCCAGCACGAGGCGGGGCTGGTAGAAGGCGCCGACCAGGTTCTTGCCGTGGCGGGTGTTGATGCCGGTCTTGCCGCCGACCGACGAATCGACCTGCGCCAGCAGGGTCGTCGGCACCTGGATGAAATCGACGCCGCGCAACAGCACGGCGGCGGCGAAACCCGTGAGATCGCCCACGACGCCGCCACCCAGCGCCACCAGCGTGGTCTTGCGATCAGGCCGCAGGTCGAGCAGCTCGTTCATCAGCCGGCCGAAGCTCGCGAAATCCTTGCTGCTTTCGCCAGCGGGCACGGTCACCGTCCGGGTCTCCACGCCGGCCCTCTCGAACGAAGCGGCGAGGCGGGCGCCGTAGAGTGGCGCTACCGTGTCGTCGCTCACGATGGTGACCCGCGGGGCGGCCAGCAGCGGGCGGGCAATCTCGCCG
Source organism: Reyranella sp. (assembly GCA_017990895.1). GTDB lineage: Bacteria > Pseudomonadota > Alphaproteobacteria > Reyranellales > Reyranellaceae > Reyranella. The sequence goes on along the minus strand of JAGNNA010000054.1, from coordinate 9,963 downwards.
GCACGATCGATCAGGCCGGGACCGATGGCGATGTCGTAGGCGCGGCCGGCCAGATCGACGCGGATAGTGCGGGGCGAGCTCATGTCGATTGTCCTGGTGTCTGGGCCTGCAGATAGGCGCGGATCGCGTCGAGCACCTGCTCGGTGGTGCGCTCGGCCGGTTGGGCGGTCGAATCGACCACGATGTCCGCCTCCGCGTAGATCGGATAGCGCTGCTGCATGAGGCGCGCGAGTATTTCCCTGGGGTCGCCCTGGCGGAGCAACGGACGGTGCGTCCGCTTCTTTACCCGGTCGAACAGCACGTCGAGTTCGGCGCGCAGCCAGACCGTCAGGGCCCGGGTCTTCATCAGCGCGCGGGTCTCTGGGTCCATGTAGGCGCCGCCGCCGGTCGACAGCACGTGCGGCGTCTCTTCCAGCAGACGGCCGATCACGCGGCGCTCGCCGGCGCGGAATTCCTGCTCGCCATACCTCTCGAAGAATTCAGCGATCGTGCAGCCGGCCGCGCGCTCGATCTCGTCGTCTGCATCGACGAACGGGAGGCCGAGTCTTGCCGCCAGTCGCTTGCCGATGGCGCTCTTGCCCGCGCCCATCAACCCTACGAGGGCGACGGTACGCGGCAAGGACAGGGGGGAAGTGGCGTCCATGTCGAGCTGCAGCTTAAGGATGTCGCCCATAATGTCGCCGGTTTCAAGCGAACTGCCCCGTTCTCGACTGTCTTCGCTCTCGGCAATTGCCGCCTTCGCGGCAGGCAGGTACCTTGCGCCCCGTGGCTGTATTCCGTTCCAGAAACCGATTCAGCATGCCCACCCTGCGTCTCGGGCCTGTGATCATCGTCGCCATCCTGGGCCTGGTGGTCGCCGGGCTGGTGGCTCTTGCGGTCGTGGAACCGCGCCCGCCGCTCAGGCACTTCGAGGTTCCCGTCCCCAATGAGCGTCTTGCGCGCTAGGCGCAGTCACCGCAGATGAAGCGCAAGCCGGCGTTCAAGCATGTGCGCGAGGTCGAGGCCTTCCTCGAGATGCTGCAGGCCGAGCGCGGCGCCTCGAAGAACACGCTTCTCGCCTACGCGGCCGACCTGGCCGACCTCCAGGGCTTCCTGGCGCGCCGCAAGCAGAGCACCGTGACGGCCGATGCGACGGCATTGCGCGCCTATCTGAAGTCGCTCGACTATGTCGGGATGACCCCGCGCACGGTGGCGCGGCGGCTTTCGGTGATGCGGCAGTTCTTCCGCTTTCTGCTCGCCGAGCGCCTGCGCGACGACGATCCGGCGAGCACGCTCGATTCGCCGCGGCTCGGACGACCGTTGCCCAAGGTCCTGTCGCGCGAGGAGGTCGATCGCCTGATCGAGGCGGCGCGCACCAGGGACGCTGTCGATGGCGGTCGCATGGCGACGCTGCTGGAGATCCTCTACGCCGCCGGCCTGCGCGTGTCGGAGCTGGTGAGTCTGCCTCTGTCCGCCGTCGAACGCGATCCGTCGATGCTGCTGGTCCGCGGCAAGGGCGACAAGGAGCGGCTGGTGCCCCTGTCGGACCCGGCGCGGATGGCGATCGTGGCGTGGCTGCACATGCGGCGCGGGCAGCTGGCCGAGGGCGAGACCTCGCGATTTCTGTTCCCGTCGCGGGGCCGGACGGGCCACCTGACGCGCCAGCGTTTCGCACAGCTGCTGAAGGAAGCGGCGCTTGGGGCCGGCATCGATCCGGCCCGGGTGTCGCCGCACGTGCTGCGCCACGCTTTTGCCAGCCATCTGCTGGCCGGCGGCGCCGATCTGCGCTCGGTCCAATTGATGCTGGGCCATGCAGATATCGCCACCACGCAGATCTATACGCACGTGCTCGACGAGAAGCTGCGCTCGCTGGTCCAGGATCATCATCCGCTGGCCCGCCGGAAGGGCCGGCCGGCCGGTTGACAGGATTCCGCGACCGGGCGACACCTGCCCTCGATGACGATTTACCTCGACTTCGAGAAGCCGATCGCGGACCTGGAGGGCAAGATCGCCGAGCTTCGGCATCTGCCCAACTCCGGCGACGTCGATATTGCCGAGGAAGTCATGCGTCTTCAGGAGAAGGCGCATAAGCAGATCCGCGCGACCTACGCCAAGCTGACGCCGTGGCAGCGGGTGCAGGTCGCCCGCCATGCCGAACGGCCGCACGCGCAGGCCTATATCGACCGGCTGATCACCGACTACACACCGTTGGCCGGCGACCGCGCCTTCGGCGAGGACGCCGCGATCGTGGGCGGCATGGGACGCCTGCAGGGGCGCAGCATCGTGGTGCTGGGCCAGCAGAAGGGCGACGACACCGATTCGCGCATCAAGCACAATTTCGGCATGGCGCGGCCGGAAGGCTATCGCAAGGCACAGCGCCTGATGCGGCTCGCCGACCGGTTCAAGCTGCCGGTGCTGACGCTGGTCGACACGCCGGGCGCCTATCCGGGCATCGATGCCGAGGCGCGCGGCCAGGCGGAAGCGATCGCGAGCTCGATCGAGACTTGCCTAGGCTTGGGTGTGCCGCTGGTCAGCGTGGTGATCGGCGAAGGCGGTTCGGGCGGCGCGCTCGCCATCGCCTCGTCGGACCGTGTCTACATGCTGGAGAACTCGGTCTATTCGGTGATCACGCCGGAAGGCTGCGCCTCGATCCTGTGGCGCAACAACGCCAACGCGCAGGACGCCGCCGAGGCGATGAAGGTCACGGCCTCCGATCTCAAGAAGCTTGACGTGATCGACGACGTGATCCCGGAACCGATGGGCGGTGCCCATCGCGCGCGGGAGGAGACGATCGACGTGGTGGGCAGGGTCGTGGCCGAAGCCATCGCGGATCTCTCCAAGCTCGACGCCGACACGTTGCGCGAGCGCCGCCAGGACAAGTTCCTGGCCATGGGCAAGAAGGGTCTCTGACTTCCTTGTCGCTGCGTCTCAGCGTTCTCGACCAGTCGCCGATCCGCAAGGGTGGCACGCCGGCCGAAGCCGTGCGCGAGACGCTGGAGCTGGCGCAGCTCTGCGACCGGCTGGGCTACACGCGCTACTGGCTGGCCGAGCACCATAGCAGCGAGGCGCTGGCCGGCTCGACGCCCGAGGTGCTGATCACGCGGGTGGCCGGACTCACTGAGCGCATGAAGATCGGATCGGGCGGCGTGATGCTGCCGCACTACAGCGCCTACAAGGTGGCGGAGAATTTCCGCATGCTCGAGACGCTGTTCCCCGGCCGCATCGACCTCGGCATCGGCCGCGCCCCGGGCAGCGACCAGCACACGATGCGCATCCTGGCCGACGGCAAGCCCAACTGGAGCAACGCCGACAAGTATCCCTACCAGGTGCGCGACCTCGTCGCCTGGCTACACGACGCGCTGCCGCTGAACCACGAGGGCACCGGCGTGGTAGCGCAGCCGACCGGCGACACCGCGCCCGACGTCTGGCTGCTGGGATCGAGCGACGACAGCGCGGCGCTGGCGGCGCATTTCGGCCTGCCGTTCTGCTTCGCGCATTTCATCAATCCCGACGGCGGCGACGGCGTGACACGCGCCTATCGTGCGCACTTCAAGCCTTCGTCGCTGCACGCCAAGCCGATGCCGATGATGGCGATCTCGGTCCTGTGCGCCGAGACCGACGAAGAGGCCGATCTTCTCTCGCGCAGCCGCGAGGTCTGGGCAATGCGTCTCAGGACGCTCGGCAATCCCGGCCCTGTGCCGTCGGTCGAGGAAGCACTGGAGGCTGCGAAGCAACCGGGCGCGGAGCGCTGGCTGCCGGCGCTGCGCCGCCGCTCGGTGGTGGGTTCGCCCAAGACGGTGCGGGCCGGGCTCGAACGCCATGCCGCCGCCTACGAGGTCGACGAGATCATGGCCGTAACGATCTGCTACGACTTCGAGAAGCGGAAGCGCTCGTACGAGCTGCTGGCGGAAGAGTTCGGGTTGAACACGTAGCGTCTCATCGGAGCGCGCCACTCCAGTGGCGCCCTCATGACATGAGCGCCACTGGAGTGGCGCGCTCCAATGACTAAAGCCCCGCCAGCGGGAAGCCCTTGCCCTTGCCGTTCTGTGGGCGGCGCTTTTCGATCATTGCACGAGCTTCAGCAGCTCGGCCGGCTTTCACCATCGCGGACGTCACGACGTATTCCAGCAGGTCGCGCTGCGCGCGGCTGCCGCCCAGGCGCTCGTGCGTGGCGAGCAGGGGCTCGATCTCAGCGATCGCGCGCGCCCAGTCGCCCTGCGCATAGGCTTCGAAGCCGCGCGCCATCGGCTGCAGCATGTCGGCGGTGGCGCCTTTCGGGGTCTCGATGAACTTCGCAAGAGCCGCGCTATCGCCGGCCATCGCGTAGGCAAGCACCGTGTGCATGTCGACGAAGCCGAGGCCTGGGCGTCCGAACCACTTGGTGGCATAGTCGGCGAGCTCGCGCCAGCGTGCCGCCTGCCGCGGTTCGCCCGCCATCTCGGCGCGTGCGAGGAAGGCCGCGCAATCGGTGGCGACGTTGATCTGCGGGCCCCAGGCGACGGCAGGGCTCAGCGCCTCGTCGTAGATGCGCCAGGCATCGTCCATGCGGCCGGTCTCCATCGACCACAGCGCAAGGTGCCAGCTGTTGTGGACGTGCATCAGCCCTTCGCGCGAATAGCCCTTCATCCATTCGCGCAGGAAGGCGAGCCCAGCCTCGCGTTCGCCCAGCTCGTAGAACAGGTGTCCGCGGATGTGCGCGGCGTGGGCGCTCTTCGGATAGGCGTCGAGCGCCGCATCGATGTTGCGCTGGCCCTCGTCGAGCTTCTGTAGCTCGATCTGGGCGAAGGCGAGCTGCGTGCGGTACCACCAGTCGTCGCCATAGTGCTTCTCGAACGGCTCCAGCAGCGCCAGTTGATCGACCTCCCGGCCGACCTGGCCGGAGAAGCCGATCAGGCCGAACACGCTGGTCGCAGGCGCGAGCGCCATGGCGTCGCGCGGCCATTCCTTCATGTGTTCGCGGATCGCCTCGAGGGCGGCGGCGCCCTGTCCGGTCAGGATCTTCTCGAAGATGGCGATCTGGCTCTGCTCGCGCGGGCTCGCGTTCGCCGCCAGCTCCTTCGCGCGCGCCAGCGGCGCCTTGACTTCGTGGCCGCGGCCCAAGAGCTGCTTGGCGCGGGCCAGCGAGATGTGGCCCAGCGCGAAGGTCTCGTCGGCCTCGACGGATTTCTGGAAGGCCGTGTCCATGCCGGGTGTCGCGGCCATCAGGCTGTCGACGCCGGCCTGATAGGCGTCGCGTGCCGCGACCGATTGCGTGCCGAGTACGTTGCCGTAGCGATCCTGCAGGCTCATCACTTCTCCTTGCCCGCCGTGGGATCCCACATCGGCGCGGCCATGGTTTCGCTGAAATTCTTGAACATCAGATTGAAGGAAATGCTGATGCGGTCGTTGTCCCCGTCATTGGCCGGCACCGTGTGCTTCAGCCAGGACGGGAAGACCACCATGCGGCCTTCCTTGCTCGGCGCATTGGCGCCGTTGGCGGTGAGGCGGGTGTATTGGCGCGGCTTGGGCATGATCATCGAGGCCTGGCCGCGCGGATCCTGGAACTGGATCTGCGAACCGCCGGCCGGGATCGACACGTAGTAGACGCCGCTCAGGTAGTTGTTCGGATGATGGTGCATCGGATGGTAGGCGCCGGGCGGATTGACGTTCGCCCAGCAGCCGGTAATCGCCATCGGATACTGGTCGACCTGCAGGAAGCGGGCGACGCCGCGGCCCGCCGTCTCGACCAGCTTGGCGAACTCGGCGAAGGCCGGGCGCGTGTGGAGGTCCTGCGGCGTCTGCCAGTTGCTGCCGGCCGGCACCTTCGATCGCGGCGCGATCAGCCGTTCGATCTCAGCCTTGAGTTTCGCATTGAGGCTGGCCGCGGCGGCCGGCTGGAGATCCACGATCCACAATGGGGTCGGGAAGATCTCCTGCACTTCCTGCTTCTCGATCATGGCGGAAAGTATATCCCGCGATTGCCCGATTGTCCTTTAGGTGATCCAATCCGCCGCATAAGCAAGAGCGAGGAGGAAAGCCGGTGACGCTGTCGATCCATGCCGTGACGCCCGACTTCGTGGCCGAAGTCGGCGACGTCGCCTTGAACAATGTCTCGCACGAAGATCTCGCCGCGATCCGCGAGGCTTTCACGAAGTATGCGGTCCTGGTTTTTCCCGATCAGGAATTCGACGACGAGAGCCAGCTCGCCTTCGCGCGTCACTTCGGTCCGCTCGAGACGACCGTCTTCATGGCGCGCAAGGGCCATAACCTGCGCCTGCACCAGAACATGGCCGATGTCGGCAATCTCGACGCCGAGAACCGCATCCTGGAAACCAACAACCGCCAGCGTCTCTACAATCTCGGCAACCGGCTGTGGCACACCGACTCGTCGTTCAAGCGCCTGCCGGCCTACTGCTCGATGCTGCATGCGCGCTCGATTCCGCCGATCGGCGGCCATACCGAGTTTGCCGACATGCGTGCGGCCTACGACGCACTGCCCGAGGCGACGAAGCAGCGTATCGCCGGACTGGTCGCGGAGCATTCGATCATGACTTCGCGCGGCAAGCTCGGCTTCAAGGACTTCGACGAGAACGAGCGCCAAGCCTTCGCGCCGGTGCCGCAGGTGCTGGTGCGCCGGCTGCAGGATTCTGGCCGCATGAGCCTCTATATCGCCAGCCACGCCGGCGCGATCCGCGGCATGGCCGACGACGAGGCCCGTCAGCTCATCGATGAGCTCACCGCGCATGCGACGCAACGCCAGTTCGTCCACGCCCATCGCTGGCGCGAGAAGGACCTGGTGATGTGGGACAATCGCTGCACCATGCATCGCGGCATGGCGTTCGACGACCAGCGCTACAAGCGTGACATGCGCCGCGCCACCGTCTCCGACGTCGCCCCGACCTGCGAGCAGATGGGCCTGGCGGTCGCCGCGGAGTAGGTACGCCATCCCCTCACCTAACCTCTCCCCCGATCGGGGGAGAGGAACATGAATTCAGACTCCTCTTCCCCGCCAGGGGGAGAGGCTGGGTGAGGGGGCTACGCGAGGCCCATCGTTGTATCGCGGCGCTTTCGGTCTGCGGCAGCAAGTCGATTTCTCGCGGAATCAGAGCGGTGGATTGGCTAGGGTGTTCGCCAAGCCCGGAGGAAGCACCCATGACCATCGACATCGAACCGCTCAAGAAGGAACTCGGCCGCAGGATCGAGGACGAGGACGTCGTCACGCAGGCGCCGCTCAAGGCGATGATCGCCACCTTCGATCGCGACGACAAGGTGCCGGCGGAGGGCGAGGCGATCGCGCCGGGCTGGCATCTCTGCTTCCTGCATTCCTATGCCCGCCGCAACGTGCTGGCCGAGGACGGACTGCCCGCCGAAGGCGGCGTGCTCCCGAAGATCCCGCTGCCGCGGCGCATGTATGCCGGTTCGATCTTCACCTTCGACGGCGACATCAGGGTCGGCGACCGGCTGCGCCGCGAGACCGAGTTCTCGGACGTGCAACTCAGGGGCGGCGGCACCGGCAGCCTCATCGTCACCAGCCAGACGCGCCGCATCTATACGCCGCGCGGCCTCGCCGTGACCGAAGTCGCCAACACGGTGTTCCGCGAGGAAGTGAAGGCCGGCGAGAAGAGCGGCGTGCCGGTGCGCGAGGCGGCGCCGACCGACGTGCCGTGGCGGCGGACGATCAAGGTCGATCCGGTGATGCTGTTCCGCTATTCCGCAATCACTTTCAATCCGCACCGCATCCACTACGATCGGACCTATTGCATCGAGACCGAGGGCTATCCCGGCCTCGTCGTGCACGGCCCCTTCGCCCAGCAATGCCTGTTCGACCTGCTGCGCGATTCCAACCCGGGGCGTCCGATCAAGACCTTCGCCATCCGCGCCCGCGCGCCGCTGTTCGACACCGCGCCGTTCGATGCGATCGGCCGCCCGACCGCCGATGGGAAAGGCGCCGAACTCTGGACGGTGACGCCCCAGGGCACGATCGCGGCGCAGGCGACGGCGACCTTCGCCTGAGCCGGCGGGTGCAAGCCCCGCCCCTGCCGCGGTTCCTGATCCCGCGGCTGCCGTTCTTCTACGGCTGGGTGGTGCTGGGCTGCATCTGCCTCGCGGGCTTCGCGCGGCAGGGGCCGGCGGTCGCCGTGCTCTCGATCTTCGTCGTGCCGATGACCGAGGCCTTCGGCTGGTCGCGCACGGAGATGTCGGGCGCGGTGTCGCTGGGCGGCGTGCTGGCGGCGATCCTCTCGCCGCTGATCGGGCCGTTCGTCGACCGCCGCGGCGCGCGCCTCGTGCTTTGCCTCGCCGTCGCCGGCACCGGCATCGCCTGCATGGCGCTGTCGCTCATCCAGTCGCTGCTGCTGTTCTACGTGTTGTTCTGCTTCGCCCGCATGATCTGGGCGGGACCTTTCGACCTCGGCCTCTACGGCGCGCTCAACAACTGGTTCGTGGCGCGCCGCGGTATTGCCGCCTCGTTCGCGACGCTCGCCCAGATGTCGGGGCTGGTCGGGCTGCCGCTGATCGCGCAGTTCGCCATAAGCGGTGCCGAATGGCGCGCCGGCTGGATCGCCGTCGGCGCCACGGTGCTCCTCGTCGGCTTCGTGCCATGCTGGCTGCTGCTGGTGCGGCGGCCCGAGGATGTCGGCCTGCAGCCCGACCGGCTTGCCGACGGCAAGGCAGCCCCCCTGGTCGAGCCGCGCTGGAGCCGGGCGCAGGCGATGCGCACGCCGGCCTTCTGGCTGCTCTCGCTCTACACGGTCCTGCTGTTTCCCGTGCAGGCCGGCGTCAGCCTGCACAACGCACCGCACCTGATCGAGCGCGGTCTCACGCCGGTTGCGGCGGCCTCCGTGATCGCCTTCGTCGCGATGCTCTCGGGGGCATCGAGCTTCGGCATCGGCTTCCTGCCGCGCCGCTGGCCGGTGCGCTACCAGATGGCGTTCTGTGCGACGTGCATGGCGCTCGGCGCCTACGGGTTGATCTTCGTCTCCGGCGTGGAGACCGCGATGGCGGCGGCCGGCCTGTTCGGCATCGGCATGGGCGGCGTCATGCTGCTGCTGCCGGTCGCGTGGGCCGACTATTTCGGGCGAGAGAGCTATGGCGCGATCCGCGGCGTGGCGTTGTCGCTGCAGGTCACGGCCCAGGCCGCCGGACCGCTTGCTTCCGGGATGCTGCGCGACTGGAGCGGCACCTACACCGACTCGCTGCTGCTGTTCGGCACGCTGGCAACGCTCGCGGTATTCGCCGCGCTGCTGGCGCAGCGGCCGCGATAGAATCGCTCCAGAATCGCTCCTCCCCATTCAAATGGGGAGGTGTCGCGTCTTACGCGACGGAGGGGTCATGCTTTGCGGTGCCCATGACCCCATCGCCCCGCATGACGGGGCACTTCCCCATTTGAATGGGGAAGCAATCGAGGCGTGACGGCTCAACCGATGTCGGGAAGCCTCTAATCGTTCGCCGCGCCGTAGCGCAGGGGGCGGAAGAAGGCGCGGATGTCCTCGACCAGCAGGTCCGGTTCCTCGAGTGCCGCGAAGTGGCCGCCGCTCGGCATCACCGTATGGCGACGCAGGTTGAAGGCGCGCTCGACCCATTCCTTCGGCGGGGCCGGCGCAAGGTCGGCGGGGAAGGCGGCGAAGCCGGTCGGCGTCTCCACCTTCGCGCCGGCGGGCAGCGCGCGTGGCTTCTGCTGCGCCGCGCCGCGATAGAGCCAGGTCGCGGTGCCGGCGGTGCCGGTCAGCCAGTAGACCATGATGTTGTCGAGCAGCAGGTCCATCGAGAAGCGCTTCAGCGGATCGCCGCCGCAATCGCTCCACGCCTGGAACTTCTCGACGATCCACGACGCGAGCCCGACCGGCGAATCGGAAAGCGCCACGCCCAGGGTCTGCGGCCGCGTCGCGTGGATGCGCTGGTAGGCGGTCTTGTCGTCGAGCACGCTGCCCATTTTCGCCAGCCAGGCCTGCTCGTCGGCGCTCAGCGTCGCGGTCTTGAGATCGATGCCCGGCCGCAGTCCCATCA
>JAGNNA010000364.1 GCA_017990895.1 Reyranella sp. | reverse complement strand
CCAATGGCAACCTACGATTTTGCATGGCTATGGGCGGAACTCGGCGTCGAAAGACTCCGAAAGTAGCCATTTCTGGCTGCGCACGATTGTCTACCGTATATCCGTGTCCCAATAATGCACTGAGGCCGTAGCGGTCCGGGAAGGTCCGCGGCTGACTGCCATTCAGCGCATCTTCCTCGACGCGCAAACCGCGTCTTACCGCATGAAGCTGATGCTCGGCAGGCCCGCGCGCGGCGCCTGGCAGGGGGGAGGGGCGGGGCAGGGGACGCTCGCACTTGCCGAGGGCTTCGAAACGGCGCGGGCCTTCACGATCCTCAACGAGATACCCTGCTGGGCCACGATGGGCGCGCGCCGCTTCGATCAAATCCAGTTGCCATCATCGATCGAGCGCCTGATCCTCGCGATCGACAATGATGCGGAAGGGCGGCGCGGGGCTATCAAAGCGGAAGAGTGCTATGCGCGTCCGGGGCTTTCGATCGAGCGCATGCCCCCTAAGGCCGGCTTCAAGGATTGGGCCAAGATTCTGGAGACTGGTGAGCGGCGTTGTCTCAAGCCACCGCTCTGAAGCTCCAGCGTCTCATTCGCCGAAACCGACCAGCGCGCCAACCATAGCAGCGCCTTGCTTCCGAGCCCCATAATTCCATCCCGTAACCGGAGGAAAGGGGAGAGGTCCCACCGTTTGCCGGTACATTTCGGACCCGTCGACTCATATGGCCGCGCCGCTATCTGCGCAGTTCAATGCTCAACGACTTCAGGGCTGGAACGAGATCGGCCAGACGGAGGAGTTCGACCACGGGGCAGGCCGGGTCGAGGGTCGTGGTCACAGCCCTGTCGTAGACCGCCACACACTCCGCGTTGGTGATGCGCGACATGTAGATGATCCCGTCGAAATCCGTGTCGTCATAAAGTTCCTGACTGAACCTGCGTCCAGCGAGCTGCGATCGCCCGCGCGCCGCGTCGGTCGGAATGCCGAGGCGAGTCGCGCCGCTTGTCCGAAGATCGAGCAGCTTGAGAGGCGATCGTGCAGAAAGACTCGCAACCACGAGATCGTCGACATCCGATTCGAGAAGCACGCGTTTCGTTTTGCCCTGAAAACGGTCCCGCACGATCCGCTCAGCGAGGGCGGTCGCCAGGTCCTGCGCCGCATAGAGCAATGCGAAGCTGTCGGACTGGCTGGAGAATCGCGTTCGGCCAAAGCCCATGCCCATCGGCGCCGCCCGATAGCGCGCGTCGAGAATACGGAGGTATCCGCTCGGGTCGATTCCGACCGCAAGCTCCCGCAGTATTGAGCTGTCCAGCGTCACGGGTAAGCGAAAACCGTCCGCGCCGCGTCCGCCACATCCTGGCGACGATCCTGCTTCAACAGATCGATCGGCCGCTTCTCGCCGAGCAAAGGGCTCTGTTGAACGAGCCAAAGCCACGCGCGCCTCGGATTGCCCGCGATCTCCAGCACATCGCTGATCCCTTGCACGGGCCGTCCGTCAACGAACTGCTCGAGCGGGAACGCATGTTTGCGTGCGCCCGACAGAAGCGCGATGACCTCGCCCCGCTTCTGCCAGTCGTGCAAGGTCGATCGGGCGATACCCCGTTCATGCAGCATGGTTGATCCGGCCACCGGACCAGCCCAATCCTCGAGCGATCCCTCGGTCACGTAGCCCGCGAGCCGGCGGCGTCCTTCATCAACGTCGACAAGCTCACCAAAGCCCGAACCCTTTCGAGCTTCCGTCTGAGCAGGCGCCGGTATCCGGATTGCTGTCGCCGGTCTCTCTTCGCGCGCGAACGCGGCGATCATGGTCGCAACATCTGCACTCTTGCCCTTGAGGCGCTTTTGCTGGGCCGCGGGCAGTCCGATGACCGCAGCGGCAACGGCGGCGACGATCTGCGCGGTGTTCGCGACGGCTTCCTTGGCGAGCCCGGACTGGCGACCAAGCACCTCGGTCACTTCGCTCGCCACCAATCGACGAACACCCGCATCTGCATTTCGGACCTGCGCTACCATCGCGATCACTCCTTCCCGGTCCATATAGGCCGCTGTGCCTACATTGTCCAGATTGTCCGATATATCCGGAATGTGCGGACCGCTATATGCTGACCAGGTCCTCGCTTCAACGCACGCGAACCCGCCCGACGGACAAACGAGCCTGAAGCCGGAGAGGGAAGGGGGATCTGGGCTGAGGCTGCCGACGGGGCAGTCAGTCCGGAGACCCCATCATGTCCGATCTATTCGACGCGCCGATCAATGCCGAAATCCGTGCGGCCGTCCTCATCGCCACCCACCTGAAATCCGGTGGCCCGCTCTCCCGGGCCGACCTCAATACGGCGATGACCGAAGCCTTCCATGGCACCGACGCCGATGGCCTCTGGACCCAGCGCCAGAGTTTCGAGCTCCTCGAACTCGCGCTCGTTCACCACCTCCAGTCCGCACCCTATCCGCTGCGCGTTCTCGACGATGCGCATGCCGCTTGCGATCTTCTCGACCGCTTGCCGACGCAGACCGTCCGCAGCGAGAGCCAGATCGAATGGCAGCAATTCTCGACGCCGGTCGATCTTGCGGCCATCGCGGTCCTCCTCGCGAACATCCAGGGTGACGACGTCATCCTCGAGCCGAGCGCCGGCAACGGCCTTCTGGTCGCCCAGTGCGGCGCCCACGCAGAACTCCAGCTCAACGAATATGCCCCCGAACGCCGCGCCCGGCTGGTCCACGCGTTTCCCGGCGCCAAGGTAACCGGGCATGACGGTGCCGCGATCAATTCCACGCTGGCCAATGCGGCAAGACCGACATTGATCCTGATGAACCCGCCATTTTCGCGGTCCGTGGGCCTGGGCGCGGACGCCCATGCAGCCGTCCGCCACCTCCAGGCAGCTCTTCGGCGCCTCAGCCCGGGCGGTCGCCTCGTCGCGATTATGCCCGACTGGTTCGGCCCCAACGCACGCATGCGCGACCTCTTCGAGACCAGCTTGCGCGACGTCCAGCTCCGTACCTCCGTCCGTCTAGAAAAATGCTATCTGAAACATGGCACCTCGATCGCCGTCCGCCTCTACGTCATCGACAAGGTGCCCGGCGGTGCGATCCCGGCCACAATCCAGCGGTCTTCCATCCGGGAGCTGATCGGTGCCCTGGCGATACCCGCGCGCGCCACGCTGGTGATGGCGCCGGCGGCACCCCCGCGCCGGTCGGCAAACCCTTCGCTGTTCCGTGCCATGAAGAGCCGCCCGCCAAGGCCACGGCCCTTTCATGCGCCCATACGCAACAATGTCCTGCCGGTCGCCTATTCGTCGCTCGCAACGCCTGCCCCGTTGCTCGAACAGGTGGGTGTCTATCTCCCGTATCGACCGAGCCGCATCGTATTCGACGCCGCTGGCGAGCATCCGACCGCGCTCGTCGAATCCGTCGCGATGGGCTCGATCGCCGCGCCGGTCCCCGACTATGTGCCGCACCTGCCCGAGCGGTCGGTCAGCGAGCGCTTGCTCTCCGCGTCACAGCTCGAAACGGTCGTCTATGCGGGCCACGCCTGGTCGCTATACCTTCCGGGCACATTCAGTCCCAGCAAGGAAGGCGTCGGCCTCGAGGCGGCTGAAGACGGGCGCGCTTATCGAAAGGGCTATTTCCTCGGCGACGGTACCGGTGCGGGCAAGGGCCGCCAGATCGCCGCCTGCATCCTCGACAGCTGGCTCCAGGGACGCCGCCGCAACATCTGGATCTCGAAGAACGAGGCGCTACTCGAAGACGCGCGGCGCGACTGGACCGCGCTCGGGGGCCTTGCGGCCGACATCCAGCCCCTGGCGAACTGGACGATCGACAAACCCATCCCCCTCGAACAGGGCGTCCTGTTCGTCACCTATCCAACGCTCCGATCCGTCCGCGGCGACCATAGCCGGCTCCAACAAATCCTCGACTGGGCCGGCCCGGACTTCGAAGGGATCATCGCCTTCGACGAAGCCCATGAGATGGGCGGGGTCGCCGGCGGCGAAGGGGCGCTCGGCCGGAAGGAGGGATCGCAACAAGGCGTTTGCGGTGTCCTCCTCCAGAACCATCTGCCGGGCGCGCGCGTCCTCTATGCCTCGGCCACTGGCGCATCGGACGTCAACAATCTCGCTTACGCGGTCCGGCTTGGCCTCTGGGGGCCGGGAACGGCCTTTGACGATCGCGAACAGTTCATCGCGGGCATTCGCAAGGGCGGCATCGCGGCCATGGAACTCGTCGCCCGCGACCTGAAGGCGCTCGGCCTCTACACCTCTCGGGCGCTCAGCTTCGCCGGCGTCGAATATGAGATCCTGCGCCACGCGCTGACCACCGAGCAGATTGCGATCTACGATAGCTATGCTGACGCCTGGTCGATCATCCACCGCAACATGGAACGGGCGCTCGAACTGACCGCCATTGTCGATGGCCTCGAGAACGCCACGCTCAACAGCGGCGCCAAGGCCGCGGCGCGCTCCCGCTTCGAATCCGCAAAGCAGCGCTTCTTCGGCCAGCTTCTTCTCAGCATGAAGCTGCCGACAGTGATCGCGGCGGTCCGTCACCACCTCGGCGAGGGCAAATCGGTCGTTCTCCAGCTCGTCACGACCGCGGAATCGATCCTCAATCGCCGGCTCGCCGAACTGAGCCCCGAGGAACGGGCCGACCTCGAAATCGATCTCTCGCCGCGCGAATATGTGTAATGTTGAGCTCAACATTAGACATATTCTTTGCAGTCGCAGTTTATGTCGAGCGTGGTGGCGGGAGGCGCAGGTTTCCTTCGGTTTTCCATGATTTCACTCCAGATAATTGCCTGACAAGGTTGAATGCTGGGGCCGTTAGGATTGTCGGCACCGCTGGAATGGTGCAGGTTGTAGAAGATCCCCGAGGCAGTCGTTCGTCGCTTTCAATCGAGGTCCCGATGCAAGGCTGTCCGCCATGGAGATTTGCCATGCCGAGCAAACTGCCCAAGCGCCCCATTATCGTTTTT
>JAGNNA010000053.1 GCA_017990895.1 Reyranella sp. | reverse complement strand
ATCCCGAGCGTCGCCAGGGTCTGGTTGAGGCCGGCCGGCGCCCAGATCGGCGCATTGTTCCGCTTCGAGATCTCCATCGCGTCGCCGAGGTGGTCGCCGTGACCGTGCGTCACCAGGATCAGGTCGACCTTGCCGATCTTGTCGAGGTCCTTCAGCTCCGGCGGGATCTTCGTGGCGCCCATGATCCAGGGATCGATCATGATGACCTTGCCGCTCTGCGTCGTGAGCTTGAAGGCCGCCTGACTGTACCACAGAAGCTCGGCCTTGCTCTGGGCCTGCACCGCGCCCGCACAGGCGAGGAGCCCAGCCAGGACGACGGAAAGAAGACGGAAAATCATGTGGCGTCGCTCCCTGATCGCTTCGCAGAGCTTAGCATCGTTCTTCGCTGCGAAAGTGCGCACTTTCCTGTGAGGCTCCAATCCCCCACCATGTGCGCTGCACAATGACCAAGGGGGATGGCTCGCCGATGAGCATCAAGGGCAAGGCCTATATCGCGGGAATCTATGAGCATCCGACGCGGCTCGCGAAGGATATCTCGCTGGCCCAGATCCACGCCCAGTGCGCCAAGGGCGCGCTGGAGGATGCGGGCCTCACGAAGGACGATGTCGACGGCTATTTCTGCGCCGGCGACGCGCCGGGCCTCGGCCCGATGTCCATGGTCGAGTACATGGGGCTGAAGCCGCGCCATGTCGACTCCACGGATACGGGTGGCTCCTCCTACGTGCTGCATGTCGGCCACGCCGCCGAGGCGATCGCCGCCGGCAAGTGCAAGGTGGCGCTGATCACGCTCGCCGGCCGGCCGCGCGCCGAGGGCATGGCGACCGGCACCGTGCCGCGCAGCCGCGGCGGCACGCCGACGCCCGACGAGCCCTTCGAGTTCCCCTACGGCCCGACCGTCGTGAACATGTACGCGATGTGCGCCATGCGCCACATGTACGAGTACGGCACGACCTCTGAGCAGCTCGCCTGGATCAAGGTCGCCGCCTCGCACCATGCGCAGCATAATCCGCACGCGCTGCTGAAGGACGTGGTCACGGTCGAGGAGGTAGTGAACTCGCCGATGATCTCCGATCCGCTGCATCGCCTCGACTGCTGCGTCATCACCGACGGCGGCGGCGCGATCGTCGTCGTGGCGCCGGAGATCGCGGCCAAGCTGAAGCGGCCGAAGGTCAAGCTGCTGGGCGCCTCGGAGTTCGTGAAGACCCAGATGGGCGGCAAGGTGGACCTCACCTATTCGGGCGCGCGCTTCACCGGCGCGGCGGCCTTCGCCGAGGCCGGCGTGAAGCCGGCTGACATCAAGTACGCCTCGATCTACGACAGCTTCACAATCACGGTGCTGATGCAGCTGGAGGATCTCGGCTTCTGCGAGAAGGGCAAGGGCGGCGCCTTCGTCGCCGACGGCAACCTGATCGCCGGCACTGGCAAGCTGCCGTTCAACACCGATGGCGGCGGCCTGTGCAGCAACCATCCGGGCAATCGTGGCGGCCTCACCAAGGTCCTCGAAGCGGTGCGCCAGCTCCGCGGCGAGGCTCACCCCAAGGTGCAGGTGCCGAACTGCAATCTCGCGGTCGCGCACGGCACGGGCGGCTCGCTCGGCCTGCGGCACGGCAGCGCCACCGTCATTCTGGAAAGGGAGTAGACCATGGCCGAGGCCAAGGAACGCAAACTGCCCGCGCCCGCCATCAGCGACGAGACGCAGGCCTATTGGGACGCCGCCGGAAAGGGCAAGCTGCTGGTGCGCAAGTGCACCGCGTGCGGCCAGGCGCATCACTATCCGCGCACGATCTGCCCGTTCTGCTTCAGCGACAAGACCGAGTGGGTCGAGGCGTCGGGCAAGGGCACGATCTATTCCTACAGCGTCATGCGCCGCGCGCCGGTGCCCTACGCCATGGCGTATGTGACGCTGGCGGAAGGCCCGCGCATGGTG
This sequence comes from Reyranella sp., assembly GCA_017990895.1. GTDB lineage: Bacteria > Pseudomonadota > Alphaproteobacteria > Reyranellales > Reyranellaceae > Reyranella. Next base: position 16,746 of record JAGNNA010000053.1, on the reverse strand, counting down.
ACCAACATCGTCGACTGCGACTTCGACAAGCTGAAGTGCGAGCAGCCGGTGAAGCTGGTCTTCAAGCCGACCGACGGTGGCCCGCCGCTGCCGATGTTCACGCCGGCCTGACGTTCGGTGTCGGGAGGCTCTGGCGAGCCTCCCGCATGGACGGATCAGCCGCTCCAGGTCATGGCGGCTCGATGGTGTGTTTCCAAGGCCGCGCGGTCATCGGCGAGAGCGAAGACGTAGCGATCCGGGCGCACAATCACGGCGCGTGAACCGTGACGCGCCAGCCAGTCGGCTGCAACGCCCGGCAGCAGGACGGCTGAAGTTTCGAGGCCCGCGAGAATCTCGGCGTCGCCCGCGATCGCGAAGCGCTGGCCTATGACCTCGTCCATCAGCCGTCCGTCGGCGAGACGCGGCTGCGGGAAGATCGTGCCGACAGGCGGCGGCGCGTCGGTTCGGCAGCCCGGCCCGAGTTGCGGCTGCGGGAAGTCGAACATCTGCGCACCGGCAGCGAAGCGCGCGTCACGCGCCGCGGCGGCGGCGGGATCGGTCTCCTGCAGCACGGCGCCGAGCTTCACCGCGAGTTCGATGAAGGCGCGGACATGCGGCAGGCGCTCGCTCTCGTAGGTGTCGAGCAGCGACTCGGGCGCGCCCTCGCGCAGCACGGCCGCGAGCTTCCAGGCGAGGTTGCTGGCGTCGCGCATCCCCGCGCACATGCCCTGGCCCAGGAAAGGTGGCGTCTGGTGACAGGCATCCCCCGCCAGCAGCAGCTTTCCCCGGCGCCAGCCCTCCTGCACGACCGAATGGAAGGTGTAGACGGCAGCGCGCTCGATCTGTGCGTCGTCGGGCCCGACCCAGCGCGCCATCATCGGCCAGAATATGTCCGGGTCGGCCATTCGCTCCGGATCGTCGCCCGGCATCAGCATGATCTCCCAGCGGTGTCGCGCGCCGCCGACTTTCACGACCGTCATCGGCCGCGCCGGATCGCAGAGCTGGACGGTATGGTCCGGCAGCGCCTTCACCCGCGGCGAGTCGGGATTGCACAGCAGGTCGACCACCAGCCACGGCTGGTGCAGGCCGAGGTCGTCCTGCCGGCTGCCGATGGCGCGGCGCACCAGCGAGCGCGCGCCGTCGCATCCGACGATGTAGCGGGCGTCGAGCTCGCCCACGTCGGCGATCTCGCGACCAAGATGGACCGCCACATTCGGGAAGCGCTCGACGCCGGCGCGCAGGATCTCTTCGAGATCCGGTTGGTGAAAATACCAGTTGCCCGCCCAGCCATGCGGCCCGGGTCCGTCGATGCCGCGCCGAACCATCAGGGTCTGGCCGCCGGCATTGACGAAATGCATGCCCTTCGATGAGGTCCGCGTCGTCGCGGCGATCTTCTCCGCCAGCCCGACCGACTGGAAGATCCGCATCACCTCGCCGTCGAAATGCACCGCGCGCGGCAGCGCATGAATCGCCGTGTCGCGCTCGTGCACGGCGACCGACAGCCCGGCCTGGCCCAGCAGGTTCGCCAGCAGGGCGCCAACCGGGCCGTAGCCCAGGATGGCGACGTCGGGAGATGTCGCGGAAGTCATCGGCAGGCTCTAGCGGGCCTTCCGCATCTTCCCGAGCGCCGCGGCGAGGCGTTTGGCGGCGATTTCGGTGCCGAGTTCGGTCCAGTGACCGTCGGACACCCGGTAGGTGTTCGGCACGCCTTTGAAATCATCCTCGAGGTCCACGACCTTGATCCCCTGCGCTTCCAGTTCCTTGCGCAGAATGCGGTGCATCAGGGCCCGCTGCTTCGGATAGCTCATGTACTTCGGCCAGGGCGCCCAGAACTCGGCGTAGCTGGGATCGACGATGCCCACCGGCGCCAGGGTCACCACGAACTCGATGCCGCGTTCGCGCGCCAGATCGCGGGCGCCGAGAAGCCACGTCATGGTCGCGGCGATCGCCTTCCTGTCCACGGACTGTTCGAGTTCCGCCCCGGTTAGCGGGATCGTCCAGGTGGCGGTTTCCCAGTCGACCATGCTGGCGAGCCACCAGGCCTGAATATATTCCTCGTCTCGGGCGCGCGGTTCGAGCCGGTCCCAGAACGTGTCGCCGCCGCGCGACAGGATCTCGCGAATGACCTTCTCGTCCTTGTCGGGGTAGTAGTAGGTCTTGACCAGCCGGACCATTGCATCGAGGCGATCGGCACGCGGCAGCTTGATGATCTTCTGCGCCTCGTCCGGTGGGGCCCTGTTGCCGCGACCGAACTCCGAGAGGCCGAGCCGGTTGACCAGCAGCCAGGTCAGACGGGGCGCCACCGCACCGAGCCAGGAAGGCTGCGGCCGCTCGGCGATGGGCGCCGGAATGCGCCACGGCGAGAGCGACTCCAACACGAAGTCGTTGCCCGAGAAGAACATCAGGACCAGCGCATCCGGCTGCAGCGACAGGGCGATGTTGCGGATGCGGTAGTAGTATTGAGGAGGACCCGTCGCGGAGATGCCGAGCGTGGTCACCTCCCAATCGCGGTGGCCTTCCGATCGCCACAGCGCCTCGAGCTTGGTGCCGACCGATTCTTCTACGAAGGCGCCTTCGAGGAAACTGTCGCCGACCAGGACGGTGCGGAAGGTGCCCGGGGGCTTCTCCAGCGGATGCTCGCGGTCGCGCATGCCCCAGCTGTTGTAGGTCGGAACCGGCTGGGTGCCGGTCAGCGTGCTCGCGACCGACGCGTTGGAAACCTCGATCGGCCGCAGCTCGCGCGACGGCCAGGGCGGCACGACGAAAGAGCTAAGAAACTCGAGCCCGGCAACCGTGACCGCCAGGAGCAGGGCCGCGAAGATGCCCGAGAACCAGAGACGCTTGTGCTTCATCGGGCCTGCTCATAGCCGATCGGGGGCGTCCCTCCAACGGGACGCGATTGTCGCTGGCGACGCTCAGCCGTTGAGCGCCGCCCATACCCGTTCCGGCGTCGCCGGCATGTTGATGTGCTTGCCGCCCAGCGCGTCGGAGATGGCGTTCATCACCGAGGGCAGGGAGCCCGCGCAGCCGGCCTCGCCGCAACCCTTGGCGCCCAGCACGTTCGTCTTTGCGGGCACGGAGTGATAGTCGATCTTGAAGGACGGGGCGTCGCCTGCCCGCGGGATCGCATAGTCGGTGAAGCTGCCGGTGAGCGGCTGGCCCTCCTCGCTGTAGACGACATGCTCGAAGATCGCCTGGCTGATGCCCTGGACCACGCCGCCATGGCTCTGGCCCTCGACCAGCAGCGGATTGATCACCGTGCCAAAGTCGCCGACCATTGTGTACTTCACGACCTCGACATGGCCGGTGTCGGGATCGATCTCGACTTCCGCCACATGGGTGCCGTTGGGATAGGCCGACGGCGCCGCCTCGTGGACGTGGCTGACGTCGAGTGTCGTGGGCACGCCCTCCGGCAGCTTCATGCCGCCGCGCAGCCGGGCCGCCAGATCGAGGATGTCGATACCGCGGTCGGTGCCGACGATCTGGAAGCGGCCGAGCTTGAACTCGATGTCGGCGGCGGACGCTTCGAGCGCGACGCCGGCGATCTCCTTGCCCTTCTCGATCACCTTGTCGGAGGCCTCCATGATCGCGGCGCCCGAGGCCATGATCGACTTGGAGCCACCGGTTCCGCCACCGGCGATCAACAGGTCGCTGTCGCCCTGCTTGAGCTTGATGCGGCGGAACGGGATGCCGAGCTTGGTCGTGAGGACCTGGGCGAAGGCCGACCAGTGGCCCTGACCGTAGTCCAGCGTGCCGGTGATGATCGTGACGTCGCCATTCTCCTCGAAGCGCAGGCCGCCCATCTCGTTGGTGGGCGGTGCGGTCACTTCGAGATAGTCGCCGATGCCGATGCCCCGCAGCTTGCCGCGCCTGGCACTCTCCGCCTTGCGCGCTTCGAAGCCGGCCACGTCGGCCAGCTCCAGCGCCTTATCGAGGAGCACCGTGAACTCGCCGCTGTCGTAGGTGGTGCCCGATGCGGTCTTGTAGGGCATCTCCTCGGGCTTGATGTGGTTGCGCCGGCGCATCTCCGCCTGGTCGATGCCCATCTCGCGGGCGGCGGTGGTGATCAGGCGCTCCATGAAATAGTTGGCCTCGGGCCGGCCGGCGCCGCGATAGGCGCCGATCGGCGAAGTGTGGGTGAAGGCGACCTTGGTCTGCACCTCGATCAGCGGCGTGCGGTAGACCGCGGCTAGATTGCGCGAGACGCCCAGTGCGCCCATCGCCGCGCCGACGTTCGAGAGGTAGGCACCGAGATTGGCGTAGCCCTTGAGACGCACCGCGAGGAAGGTGCCGTCCTTGTCGAGCGCCAGCTCGGCGTCGAAATCGTGGTCGCGCCCGTGCTGGTCGCTGAGGAAGCTGCCCGAACGGTCGTCGGTCCATTTCACGGGACGGCCGAGGATCTTCGAGGCATGGAAGAGGCCAGCATATTCCGGATAGGGAGAGCCCTTCATGCCGAAGGAGCCGCCGACATTGCCGGTGACCACGCGCATCTGCGCCGGCTTGATCCCCAGCAGGGCGGCCATCTGGTTCTTGAGGCCGAACACGCCCTGGCAGCCGGCGTACAGCGTCGAGCGATCCGTCTCCTTGTCGTAATGGCCGATCGCCGTGCGCGGCTCCATCGCGCAGACGACGATGCGGTTGCTGACGAGATGCAGTTTCGTCACGTGCGCGGCCTTTGCGAAAGCCTCGGCGACTTTCGCGCTGTCGCCGAACTGGAAGTCGGCGCAGACATTGTCCGGCACGTCGTCGAATACGGTCGGCGCGCCGGGCTGAGCGGCGGCGCGCGCCTCGGTCACCGCGGGCAGCGCTTCGATGTCGAGCACGACGGCTTCGGCCGCGTCCCGCGCCTGCGCCTGGGTCTCGGCAACCACGAACGCGACCGGGTCGCCAACGAAGCGCACCTTGTCGGTGGCGAGCGAATAGCGCGTCGGCGTCTTCATCTGCGAGCCGTCGCGGTTGGGCACCATCATCACCGTCTTCAGCGCGCCGTAGCCGGCGGCGTTGAGATCGGCCCCGGTCCAGATCCCGAGCACGCCCGGCATCGCACGGGCGGCTTCGGCATCGATGCCCTTCAGCAGGCCGTGCGCCGCCTGGCTGCGGACCATCACCGCATAGGCCTGGTCGGGGAGGTTGATGTCGTCGGTATAGCGGCCCTGGCCCTTCAGCAGGGTCGGGTCCTCCTGGCGCGGCACCGGCTGGCCGACGCCGAATTTCATCAAATCGAGATTGTCCGCATCGAGAGGCGCGTTCATGGGAATTCCGCTTCGAAAAGTGGGGGATTTGACCGCCATCATAGCGCAGCAGGGCACGGGCTGTGCTAGGGATTCGGACATGTCGAACCTCGATCCCGTCACATTGACAGTCATCCAGAACGGCCTGGTCCAGGTCTGCAACGAGATGGACCTGGCCTTCGTGCGCGCGGCCTTCTCGCCGGTGATCTCGGAGGGCATGGACCGCTCCGACGGAATTTATGACACCGTCAATGGTTCGCTGATCGCCCAGGGCGAGCTCGGCCTGCCGGTGTTCGTCGGCACCATGCAGTTTTCCACACGCGCCGTGATCGAGCGGGTGAAGACGCACTATGCCGGCAGGGTCGATCCGGGCGACGTATTTATCGTCAACGACCCGTATCTCGGCGGCACGCATCTTATGGACGTGCGCTTCGTGAAGCCTTTCTTCTACGAGGGCGAGCTGTTCGCCTGGCTCGCGAATACCGGGCACTGGCCGGACGTCGGTGGCATGGTGCCGGGCGGCTTCTCCGCCAGTGCGACCGAAGTCGAGCAGGAGGGCCTGCGCCTGCCGCCGGTGAAGTTCTTCAAGAAGGGCGAGATGGACCAGGAGATCCTGTCCATCATCATGTCCAACATCCGCATCGCCGATCAGCGCATCGGTGACATCAAGGCCCAGGCCGCCGCGCTTTCCACGGGCGAGGTGCGGCTCACCGAACTGATCGACCGCTACGGCGCCGACGTTGTGCGCGCGGCCATCGCCGAGATGCGCCACCGCGCCGAGCGCCAAATGCGCGCCAAGATCGCCGACATTCCCGATGGCGTGTACGAGGGCACCTCACAGGTCGACAGCGACGGCGTGGTCGACGAGCCGCTTACCATCCGGATGAAGGTCACGAAGAAGGGTGACGAGCTCACTTTCGACATGACCGGATCGAGCCCGCCCTGCCGCGGCCCGATGAACAGCGTGATCGCCACGACCAAGTCGGCGATCTATCTCGCCGTGAAGCACGTGTTTCCCGACGTGCCGATCAATGCCGGCACCTTCGAGCCGCTGCGCATCGTCGAGCCCGAGGGCACCTTCCTGTATGCGAAGTATCCGCGTCCGGTCTCGGGCTGCGCGGCGGAAGTGAGCCAGCGCATCGCCGAGGCGGTGTTCGCGGCGCTGACCAAGGCCATTCCCGACCTGCTGTTCGCGGCACCGGCGGGAACCTCGGGCAACCTGGGCATCGGCGGCTACGATCCGGAGCGCAAGCGCAACTACATCATGTATCTGTTCACCGGCGGCGGCTACGGCGGCTTCCAGGGCGGCGACGGCCTGAGTAACGGCTGCTCGACGATCGGCATTTCCAAGATGCCGCCGGTCGAGGTGCTGGAACAGTTCTATCCGGTGCTGTTCGAGGAGTTCTCCCTGCGCGAGGGCTCCGGCGGCGCCGGCGAGTTCCGCGGCGGCTTCGGCATCAACTATGCGATCAAGCTGCGTCGCGGCGAGGCGCGCGTCTCGATGGTGATGGACCATGGCCGCACCGGTCCGCAGGGCGTGCTGGGCGGCCACGCCGGCGGCACCAACAGGGTGCAGATCGACCAGGGCGGCAAGGCCTATCACCCGCCGCACATCTCCAAGGACCAGGACATCGAGATCGGCGTCGGTGACGTGGTGCGGGTCTCCACGCCGGGTGGCGGCGGCTTCGGCGATCCGGCGAGGCGCAGCGCCGAGGCGGTCGCCCGTGACGTGACGCGTGGCTACTACAGCGCGGCGGAAGCGCAAGAAAAGTTCGGGCACGCGCAGGCTGCCGAATGACCGCCTCCCGACGCACGTTTCTCGCCCTGCCGGTGGTTCTGCTTGCGGCCGATGCCGCGGCGCAATCGGCCTCGTGGTTTCCGGTCGAAGGGGCCGACAAGTCGTTCTTCGTCGAAATGCCGGGCGCGCCGGTCTACAAGGTACTCGATACGGTGTCGGCCGGCGGCACACCCTTCGTCTATCACTCCTACAGTCTCGAATACCGCCGCCTGTCGTTCGTGGCGCAGAGCGCGCTCGATCCGGCCGACGTCGACGTACGGCAGCCGAAACTCAATCTCCAATCGGCGATTGACGATCGCGCACAGCGTCTCGCCGGCGGCAAGTGGACCAGCGTCGACTGGAAGACCTTGCAGGGCGCGCCGGCGGTCGAATCGGTCGGCCCGCTCGCGGGTGGCAATGCCCTTCGACAGCTCGTGGTTCTGAAGGGCCGTCAATACGTCTCGCTGGGCTATCTCGCGCCGGCCGACGCGATGCGCGCGCCGGAGGCCGAGCGCTTCTTCCGTTCCCTGAGGCTCCTGTCATGAACCTTCCACGTATCCAGATCCTAGCCCTCGGCGGCACCATTGCGACGGCGCCGGATGCCTCGGGTGCGATGCAGATGGGGCTGGGTGCCGACGATCTCGTCGCCGCGGTGCCGCTGCTCGCGACGCTCGCCGACATTCACGCCGAGACCGTGTCGCGGGTCGGCAGCCATTCGCTCTCCTTCGATCAGATCCATGCGCTGGCGCAGAAGATCATGGGCCTCGATGTCGATGGCGTGATCGTGACGCAGGGCACCGACACGCTGGAAGAAACGAGTTTCCTGCTCGACCTGCTGGTCGAGCGCGACATCCCGGTCATCGTGACGGCGGCGATGCGCAATCCCGCGCTCACCTCGCCGGACGGGCCGGGCAACCTCCTCGCTGCCGTGCGTGTTGCCTGCGATCCCTGGGTGAAGGCGCACGCGAAGTCGCTGGGTGTCATCGCGGTGATGCTGGACGAGATCTACGCGGCGGTCGATGTACTGAAGGTCCATCCGACGCGGCTCAACGCCTTCGCGTCACCGCAGACCGGCCCGCTCGCCGCGCTGGTGGAAGAGCGCGTCCTGCCGCTGTCGCTGCCGGTGCGCGGGCCGATCGACGCCGCGCGAAAGCGGTTGAGCGGGGCCGCCGAGGGAAGGGAGCAGCCGGTGGCGCTGCTGTGGCTGGGACTCGACGAGCCCGGCTACATCCTGGAGGCGATGGTCGATCATCGTGACCAGCTCGGCTATCGCGGCGCCGTCGTGGGTGCGATGGGCGGCGGTCACGTTCCCGAACGCGTCGCCTCGCTGGTGGGACAGCTGGCCGAGATCATCCCGACCGTCGTGTCGCCGCGCGCCGGCGGCGGGCCGCTGCTGCGCCAGACCTATGGCGGTCCGAGTTCGGAGATTGCCCTGCGCAAGGCGGGGCTCATCTGGGGCGGCCGCCTCAATCCCCTGAAGGCGCGGGTGCTGCTGCAGACCTGCCTGAGCGCCGGGCTCCACAAGGCCGCAATTGCCGAGGTCTTCGAGGCCTTTGGCTAACAGGGCTCGGCGCGGGCTTGCTTCGCCGCGGCGAAGCCGTGCATGCCCATGTGCCACTGCAGCGCGACGATCATGCCCTTGATCGGCTGAAGCAGGCCGATCGACAGGATGATCACCATGGGCGCCCATAGGAAAGTATGGAGCCAGTAGGACGGCTGGTAGGCGATCTCGACATACATCGCGATCGGCACGACCAGATGACCGACCAGAAAGATCGTCAGGTAGGCCGGGAAGTCGTCGGCGCGGTGATGGTGCAGGTCCTCGCCGCAGACATTGCAGCGGTCGGCGACCTTCACGAAAGCGCGGAACAGCTTGCCTTCGCCACAGGCCGGACAGCGCCCCATCATGCCCCTCATCAGATAGAGACCGCCCTTCCCAGCCATCGCCTTCTCCTTCGATTGTCGAGGTTGTATATCCATACGAAAGGCCATACATTCAAGGATAAGGAGATGGATTGTATGGATTGGAGCCCTACACTCGATGCCGCCGGTGGTCCGGTCTACGAGGGCATCGTCGAAGCGCTCGAACGCGACATTTCCTCGGGCCGCCTGCATCGGGGCGAGCGACTGCCGACCCATCGTGCGTTGGCGAAGACGCTGGGCGTCGATCTGACGACCGTTACGCGTGCCTACAATGAGGCGCGGCGTCGGGGCCTGACCGACGCAAAGGTAGGTCAAGGCACGTTTGTCGCCGAAAGCCGAGCCCGACCAGCGGGCCATGCGGCGGCGGGCATTGCGGTCGACCTGTCGATGAACCTGCCGCCATCCCCCATCGAGGCCGATCTCGAGGGCCGCATCATGCGCGGGCTTGCGGCCCTGCAGCGCGATCACGGCTTCTCCGATCTCCTGAGCTACCAGCAGGCAGGCGGCAGCGCCGTCGACCGTGGCATCGCGGCCGATTGGCTGCGGCGGCGGGTGCGGACGGTCGAGGCGGATCGGCTCGTCATCTCTCCGGGCACGCAAAGCGCGCTGATGGCGCTGCTCCTGGCGGTGACCAGGCCGGGCGATGTCGTGCTCACCGACAAGCTCACCTATCCCGGCTTCAAGTCGGCCGCGGCATCGCTTGGCGTGCGTCTCGTCGGCGTGGCATCGGACGAAGCGGGCATGAATCCCGAGGCGCTCGCCGAGGCTTGTCGCACGCATGCGCCGAAGGCGGTGTATCTCCTGCCGACGATCCACAACCCGACGACGCAGACGATCGGTCCGGTGCGGCGCGAGCAGCTCGCCGCCACGATCCGGAGCCACGATCTCGTGCTGATCGAGGACGATGCCTATGGATGCCTCGAACCGAAGGTGCAGCCGATCGCGACGTTGATTCCCGAACGCAGCTATCTCGCGATGACCTTGTCGAAGTGCATCGCCCCCGGCCTGCGCGTTGCTTACGTGCTCACCCCCGATCGTGCCGCCGCCTCGGTGCTCTCCAATGCGCTGCGCACGGTGTCGCAAATGCCAGTGCCGTTGATGGTCGCACTCGTCAGTCGCTGGATGACCGACGGCAGCGCCGACGCGATCGTCTCGGCCGTGGCGGCGGAGGCCTCGGCACGACAGAAGCTCGCGGCAAAGGCCCTCGTCGGACAGGATCATGCGGCTCATCCGAAAGGCCATCATGTGTGGCTGCGCCTGCCGGCCGCATGGACCCGCGCCGAGTTTGCCGCGCATGTCCAGCGGCAGGGGCTCGCGGTGGTCACGAGCGACAGCTTCAGCGTCGACGGCGAGCCGGAGCATGCGATTCGCATCGCGTTGGGCGCGGCGCGCAATCGTTCCGAACTCGTGGCGGCACTCGATGTGCTTGTCGTCGCATTGAAATCGCCCGCTTACGCATCGCGTATCGTTTAGGAGAGGACGGCCTGGCGGGAGTGTCGGTGGGACATTCCGCTTGACGTCCACTCCGGGTGGCGACAGTTTCGAAGAACATGACCGGGGCCTACACCCTTTGTGATCGACGCCGACGTCGCTGCACCCAAGCGGCGGCTCTTTGGGCTGCGTGTCGATCAGCGTCCGTCGGTGTGGTGACTGCGTCACCCTAGATCCCGCCCGCCGGAAATGCTCCGGCCCGCGTTCCTGAACCCCCGCAGCCTCCGCTCCGGGGGTTTTGTTTTGCCCAAACTCGAGAGGACATCATCATGAGCATTCGCATCGGCATCGTTGGAATCAGCGGCTTCGGCGGCGGCGAGGCGTTGCGTCTGGTCGCGGGGCACCCGTTCTTCGAACTCGTGTATGCCGCGGGCGAGGGCAGTGCAGGCAGCCGATTGGCAGACCGCTTTCCCGGACTGCCGGCCAAGCTGGCCGGGCTGACGATCGAGAAGTGGGATCCCGCGACACTGCCGAAGCTCGACGTGCTGTTCGCGTCCCTGCCTACGGGCGCCTCGGCCGATGCGCTGGCGCGCGTTTCGAAGGACGTGAAGATCGTCGATATCGGCGGCGATCATCGCTACGTCGATGGATGGGCCTACGGTCTGGCCGACGTCTGGCCGGCCGAGATCGAAGGCAAGACCCGGGTTGCCAATCCCGGGTGCTTTCCCGCAGCGACGCTTACCGCGTTGGCGCCGCTGCTCGCCAACGGGCTGATCGAACCCGGCAATATCGTGATCGACGCCAAGACCGGTATTTCCGGTGCCGGCCGGGGCGGTGCCGACAGCCGATTCGGCTACGCCGAGAGCAACGAGAACCTGGTGCCCTACGGCTTGCTGAAGCACACCCACATGCCCGAGATGGCCAGGACGATCGAGCGGCTGAGTGGCGGCAGCGCCGCCGGGCTGGTGTTCACGCCGCACCTCGTTCCCATGACACGCGGCGTGCTCGCCACCCTCTACTGTCGCGGCAGCGCCACCACGGAGCAGTGCCTCGCGGCAGCGCGGAGCTTCTATGCCGGGCGGCCGTTCATTCGCGTCATCGACAAGCCGCCGCAGACCAAGTGGGCCACCGGTTCGAACCTCGCGTTCCTGAGTTACGCGGCCGATCCGGAACGCAAGCTGGTGATCGCCATGGGCGTCGTCGACAATCTCGGGAAGGGAGCTGCCGGCCAAGCGATCCAGAATGTGAACCTGATCTGCGGTCTTTCGGAAACCGCGGGGCTGGACGGCATGCCGGTCTGGCCGTGACGAACGCGGGCCGGGCGAAGCCTGGCAATCCGCGAATCAGGTCGTGCGGCGCATCGGCTGGCAGTTGGAGGCGAGCGGTGCCCCGCCGCTCAAGCCCTTGAGTGTGCCGGCATTGCCGGCGCCCGACCATTCGGTCGAGGCATCGGCGTAGCGGAAGCCCTGGCCGCCGCCCTGATATTCCATGCGCCACGTCCGGTCGCCCAGCGTCACCGAAGCGCGGTTCTTGGCGTAGACCACGGACACTTCCCTGCGTCCTTCGCAGAGATACGCGATCCCGGACGGCGTCGCCTCGTCGGGCGCTGGCCGCGGAATGTTGTTCGTGACCACTTGTTCCTTGGGGCCGCAGCCGCTCATCAGGATCATCAACGCAACAATCGACAGACGCTTCATGGTGCGCTTTCCTCCGGGGGGCGAACATAGCAAATCGCTTAGGAGACGGAATGCACCTATTCAAGCTGCGCGACGGCGCCGAACTCTATCACGAGGTTCACGGCAGCGGCCCCGTGCTCTTTCTGGTCGCCGGTCTCGGGGGTGACGGACGCTGGTGGGGCGACAACGTGTCCGAGCTGGCAAGCAAATTCACCGTCGTCGTGCACGATCATCGCGGCACCGCTCGCAGCTCCCTGTCGAAGATCACCTACAGCGTCGAGCAGATGGCCGACGATGCGCTGCAGCTCATCGAGGGGCTGGGATACGACAAGGTGCATTGGTGCGGGCACTCGACCGGTGGCGCGATGGGCCAGATCCTGGCGATCAAGCATCCGGAGCGGATCGACCGGCTGGTGCTGAGCGCCACCTGGGCAAAGACGGACGCCTTCTTCCGCCGTCTGTTCGAGATGCGGTCGCTGATGCTGCGCGAACTGGGGCCGGCGGCCTATCTGAAGTCGAGCGCGCTGGCGCTGAATTCGCCGGCCTGGGTGCGCGACCACGATGCCGCGCTCGCGGCCGCCGAGGCGAAGGCTCTCGAGACGATACCCGTTCCCGAGATCGTACTGTCGCGCATCGCCGCCATCGTGGCCCATGACCGTCGCGAGCAACTGCAGAAGGTGACGGCGCGGACTTTGGCCGTGTGCGCCCGCGACGACACGGTGACGCCGCTCTACTTCACCGAGGAACTGGTGCGCCTGATCCCGGGGGCCCGGGCCTATGTGCTGCCGGACGGCGGCCATGCATATCCGAACGTGCACGGCGCGGAGTTTCGTCGTGTAATGACCGCCTTCCTGCTGGAGTCCTGATCGCTATGAAAATCGAACCGCTGATCGCCGCCGCTGCCGCCGAGCTGACCGCCATCCGGCGCGACATTCACGCCCATCCCGAACTGGGCTTCGAGGAGGAGCGCACCAGCACCATCGTGGCGCAGAAGCTGAAGGAGTGGGGCTGCGAGGTCACGACCGGCATCGGCAAGACGGGCGTCGTCGGCACGATCCGCGTCGGCAACAATCCGCGCGCCATCGGGCTGCGGGCCGACATGGATGCGCTGCCGATGGACGAACTCAACACCTTCGATCACCGCAGCACGCACAAAGGCCGCATGCATGCCTGCGGCCATGACGGCCACACCGCGATGCTGCTGGGTGCCGCCAAGTATCTGGCGGCAACGCGCAACTTTGACGGCACCGTGCACCTCATCTTCCAGCCGGCCGAGGAAGGCCGCGGCGGAGCCGAGGCGATGGTCAAGGACGGGCTGTTCCAGAAATTCCCCTGCGAGATCATCTTCGGCATGCACAACAGGCCGAAGCTCGACGTCGGCAAGTTCGCCATCCGCTCGGGTCCGCAGATGGCGGGCGGCGGCCTGTTCGACATCCACATCACCGGCAAGGGCGCCCATGGCGCGCGACCGGAGTCCGGCGTCGATCCGGTCATTATCGCCACGCAGATCATTTCGGCGCTGCAGAGCGTCGTTTCGCGCAACGTGGCGCCGCTGGATTCGGCGGTGATCTCGGTCACCCAGATGCATTCGGGCGACGCCTACAACGTGATCCCGCAGGAAGCCGTGCTGCGCGGCACGATCCGCGCCTTCCGCAAGGAGACGATGGCGCTGATCAAGGAGCGCATCGAGACCATCTCCAGCGGCATCGCCGCGACCTTGGGCGGCAGCGCCAGGGCCGACGTGCGCGTCGTCTTCCCGCCGCTGGTGAACGACAAGGATGCGGTCAAGTTCATCGCCGACGTGGCGGCCGAGATCGTGGGCCCGGAGAACATGAACCGCGAAGGTCCGTACGTGATGGCTTCCGAGGATTTCTCCTACATGCTGGAGCAGGTCCCGGGCGCCTTCATCAACATCGGCAACGGTGGTGGCGAAGGCGGCTGTGAGGTCCACAATCCCAGCTACGACTTCAACGACGAGGCGCTCGCCCTGGGCTCGACCCTGTGGGCGCGCGTGGTCGAGAAGCGGCTGGCGAAGGATCCGCGGTGAGCACCGCCGGCGACGGTGCCAGCCGGCACTGGCTGATGCGGGAACTGCCTTATGTGGCGATGCTGGCCCTGGCGGTCGGCGGCGTCATCCTGACGGGCTTCCGCGGTCCCACAACCTATGCCTACTGGATGGTGCTGGCGCCGATCTACGGCCTCGCCTGCGTGATGTCGGGATGGCGGGAGGTCGACAAGACGGCCGATCATCTGCGGCTGATCGTGACTCAGGCTTTGCATTGGCTCGCCTTCCTGGCGGCCATGTGGCTGATGTTCCTGCCCGAGGTGCGCGGCGTGGTGAACGACAATGCGACCAGTCTCGCGCTGCTGATCCTGCTGGCGCTCGGCACCTTCGTGGCGGGTGTCCACGCGCGGGTCTGGCGCATCTGCTTGGTCGGGCTTTTCCTCGCCCTGTCGGTACCGGCGGTGGCGTGGATCCAGGATTCGGCCATGCTGCTGCTCGTCGGCACGCTGATGGTCGTCGCGGTCGGCGGCGTCTTCTGGTGGCTGTGGCGACGGGAGCGGGGCGCGCCGTGACCGCGCGCGCGACGGTCATCCTTTGGAGCGACTATGTCAGCCCCTACGCCTTCGTCGCTAAGGCGTGGGCCTACGAGTTGGAGTCCGACTACGAGATCGACCTCGACTGGCGACCCTACACGCTCGACATCGCTTCGTTCCAAGGCTCCGTCGAGCAACGCGATCCGCATCACTGGCGCCGCGTGCGCTATGCCTACATGGATGCCCGTCGGTTCGCCAACAAGCAGGGTCTGACCTTGATGGGACCCAAGAAAATCTACTATGCGCGCGCGATCAATACCGGGATGCTCTACGCCCAGCGGCACGGAGTCTTCCGGGCCTACAACGATCTCGCATTCGATCGCTTCTGGCGCCGCGACCTCGATCCCGAAAGCGTGGAGGCCGTCAGCGCCGCCCTCGAGCAGGCGGGCGCGCCATCCGGATTTGCCGCGTTCCTCGACGGCGAAGGCGGTGCCCGCCATGACAAGCTTCGCTGCGAAGCCGAAGCGTCAGGCATTTTCGGTGTCCCGAGCTTCGTCTTCGATGGCGAGATTTTCTGGGGCGGCGATCGAGTCTTTCTCCTGAGAGAAAGACTCGACGAGAAAGGCGTGCCGCGCCGCCGCTAGGGTTCCGGTCGATCCAGGGTGCGGTCGACACGCTCGTGCAGGTTCTTCACATCGCCGCGCTGCTTGCGCGCCCGTTCCTTGATCTGGCGCTTGGCGCGACGGAACGCGTCGTTCACCGCAAAGGTCGGATCG
The DNA here is from genome assembly GCA_017990895.1 of Reyranella sp. Lineage (GTDB taxonomy): Bacteria > Pseudomonadota > Alphaproteobacteria > Reyranellales > Reyranellaceae > Reyranella. The sequence goes on along the minus strand of JAGNNA010000053.1, from coordinate 1,415 downwards.
GCGAACCGCTCATCGTCGTGCGACATGTGATCGATGTTCACGTCGATGTGGCCCGGCAGCGCAATGTGGATATTGACGCTGAAAAGGTTGCTCGTGCGGTGGTGTCGGTCGGGCACCCTCACGGTGACCTGGCAGGACGTCAGCCGGCCATGGAGCTTCTCGAGCGTCTCGACATGGTCGTTGATCAGAGTGTTCAGCGCTTCGCTGGGGGTACCACCCTGGTAGCTGATCCGCAAAGCAGTTTCCATTCTAGCCTCCGCTTCTGTTCGCTTCCCCACGCACGAAACGTAACACACCGGGAAGGGGTTGCGCTTCTGTAGAGGGCGTCCCGTCCGCCTTCATCCATGACATAGGTCGCCGCTGTCGGCTCCCACAGGGGGCGCGGCGGAAAATTCTTTGCCGGGGTCGGCCGGGTAATGGTGAAAGCTCTTGGCCGGGCCCGTGATCGGCAGCACACTGGGGGAGGGCGAGTGTCGCCAACTCGCGGTCGACGGTGCCGGCGCCATGGCGTGCTGCTGCGCCGGCCGAAAGCGCCGCAACGGAAATCGTCGCTTCGGAGAGTGATCGGGCGAGAAAATCAGCGAAGCTGGAGAGCGGGGCTAGTCGCCTGCCGCAACGGTGGTGGCGTCATCCTTCGCCGGGCGAACCACGCGATGGCTGACCATGCGGTGATGGAGCGTGCGGACCGTGTCGCTTCCGCGGGTCAGGCATATCCATGGGAAGATGCCGTGCACGAAACAGGCGAGCGAGCCAACGAGCATTCTGGCGCCGAAGCCGAAGGCCATGCCCATGTGCTGGAAGTAGGTCTCGTTGACCGAGGCGGGGTGTTCGGTGAAGCGACGGATCATGATGAAGATTGTACCGGTCGGGGGCGGAAACAGCTTGCTACCTTTGCGCTCATGCCGCCAAAGTTGAGCATGTCATTCCTCGAGGAACCCAATGGCTGGAAAATTCACACTGGATTCCTTCGACAAGAAGATTCTGGATTGCCTGCAGGACAATGCCGACATGCCGCTGGCCGAGGTCGCGAAGCGTGTCGGCCTGTCGACGACGCCGTGCTGGCGGCGCATCAATCGCCTGCAGGAAGAAGGCATCGTTCGCTCCCGTGTGGCGCTGCTCAACCGCAAGGCCGTCAATGCCCATGTCACCGTCTTCGTGGCGGTGCGCACGGCACAGCATAGCGCCCAGTGGCTCACCCGTTTCGCCAAGGCCATCGCCTCGTTCCCCGAGGTCATGGACTGCTATCGCATGAGTGGTGAAATCGACTACCTGATCCGGCTCGCGCTGCCCGACATCGAGGCCTACGATGCCTTCTACAAGCGCCTGATCGCCAAGATCGAGCTCTCGGACGTCACTTCGATGTTCGCGATGGAGGAGATCAAGTCCACCACGCGGCTGCCATTGAACTACCTTCC
>JAGNNA010000052.1 GCA_017990895.1 Reyranella sp. | reverse complement strand
GCCTGGCGTCCCGCAGCGGGAGTCGAGGCTGTAGGCGAGTATGAGTGCCACGATGCCGACCACGAAGGGCGTCACGACGAGGCCGAGCAGGCCGAAGCCCAGGATCTTCAGGGTGAGCCCGAGCATCAGCCGGCCACCCGTCGTTTCGCTTCCTCGAAGCGCCGGCGGCGCATCTCGACACGCGGATCGTCCATCTCGGGTCCCCTCGGCTCGGGTACCCAGCCGTCCCGGCCGGGCACATAGCTGCGATTGGTCTGCAGAGGGTTGCGGTTCACGAGAGGCCGCGCATGCATTGGATGGCGCAGGCTTCGAACTTCGTGCTCGATCTCGAACAGCGCCTTGCCGGTGGCCGGGTCGGCGATATGCTGGAAACGGTACTGGTGCTGGTTGCTTTCCTCCGTCAGCAGGCCCCGCTCGACCAGGCCCCGATAGGGTCCCGAGAAATTCGCGACATAGACTTGGATGTGATGCCCGTCATAGGCTTCGGGCGTGGCATCGCTTTCGCGGAAGATCAGCTCCTGGCCAATGCCGACAGAAACGTGCGCCGCCGTGCCCTCGACACGGGCATCGGTCGCGAAGACGCTTCGATAAAAGTCGGCAATGCCGCCGGCGGTGCCGCGCGGCACGTCGAACTCGACATAGGCCATGCCCAGCGCCATGCCGTCGAAGCGCGGCGACGGATCATGACAGAGGATGCGGTTGCCCCAGGGACAGGTCGTGTCGACATGATCCTCACGCTCGACGACCGCAAAGCGCGTGTCGCCCAGCACGCCCTTCACCCGGTCGAGGCGCTGCAGCAGCGCCTCACGGTCGGGGATCACGAGCCCCACCCGCCCGCGCAATCGCTGCGCCCTGGCCATCGTCGGGAGGTGGAACTGGCTGCGCCCGACATTGACCCACATATTGTCGATTCCGGTCATCATGTACGGATCGCGCGTCAAGCCGAGGCCGCTGATGTAGAAGACGGTCGCCAGCCCCTGGTCTGCGATCCCGAGATTGACGTGCTCCAGCGCCACGACGTTGCCCACGTCCTCGGCGGCGCGATCGTACTTTCCGGCTTGTGACCTGGTCATCGCCCACCCTCCTCAACCGCCGCCACTATAGAGACCGGATTGCAGGCCTGTCAGACTGAATGCCGACTTATCAAACCTTGATGTCGGCCTTCCTGATGATCTCCCCGAAGGAAACGCGCTCCCGCCCGATCGTCGCCTGGAAGGTCTTCGTATCCTGGAAGCTCGAATAGTTGCCGCTCGCCACCAGCTTCTCGTTCAGGGCCGGGTCCTTGACCCCCTCGCCGATCGCCGCGGACATCCTGTCGATGGCAACCTGAGGCGTGCCCCTGGCGGCCACGATCCCGTACCAGGCATCGCCGCCGATCTTGCCCAATCCCTGCTCCTTCAGGGTCGGTATGTCCGGCTTGCCAGGCCAGCGCTTCTCGCCGAGCACCGCAAAGCACTTAAGCCGGCCTGCCGCAATGTGCGGCAGGGTCGTCGGATCGAACTGCACCTGGATCTGGCCCGACAGAAGATCGTTGGTCGCCGGTGCGCTGCCCTTGTAGGGCACATGGACCATCTTCACCCCGGCCTCGATGTTGAAGATCTCGCCGTATAGCTGGGTGATGGTGGCGAGGCCCGCCGAGCCGAAATTGACCTTGCCAGGATTGGCCTTGGCATAGGCGATGAACTCCTGGAGGTTGTTGGCCGGCACCTGCGGGTTGATGCCCATGCCCATCCACGAGGTCGCAGTGCGCGCCACCGCCACCAAATCCTTCGACGTATCGTACGGCAGCGGCTGGAGATGCTCCGTGATGCAGACCATCGCCGTGGTCGTGGTCAGGAACGTGTAGCCGTCTGCCGGCGCGCTCTTGATCACGTGCTCGGCGCCGATCGCGCCGCTCGCCCCCGCCTTGTTGTCGAACAGGATGCTCTGCCCCAGCAACGCACCGGCACGCTCGAGCACGATGCGGGTCGTGACGTCGGAGGGGCCACCAGGCGGATAGGGAATGACGACGCGGATCTGCTTGTTGGGCCAGTCGTTCTGCGCCGACACGATCGCCGGCGCCGCGACAAGGCCTGCAGCCGTGCCGCCGAGAAAAAGACGCCGTCCGACCTTCGCCGGATTCTTCCTGCGGTTGTCCATGGTCGTTTGCCCTCCCAGGCGGTTGTTTTGCCCGCGAGGCTACACCAAACGTCAGGAAAGGCCAGCTGGCGGCTCCTCGCCGTTGCGCTCGAAGGCGAACCGGTCGCGAATGCGCCGGTTGAAGAACTCGCCCTTGGAGAATGCCACCTTCATCGCGTCATAGATCTCCTCCGGAACGCCGAGATAGGTGTAGCGGCGGCGTGACTGGAAGACGATGTCGAGCGCCCGCCGCCGACGGTCGTAGCGGTAGGAGCGGATGACGGTCGAGGGCATGCAAGCACAACGCCGAGGCCCTCGCGCGGGATGCTCGTGGTCGCGCCTAACGCTGCCGGCTCACCTGGCGCCAGAGACCGAACACGCCGACGCCCAGGGCCAGGATCGCACCGATCAGAAAGCCGGTGGCGTAACCGCCGGTCAGCGACAGGGCGGCACTGAACAGCAAGGGCAGAACCAGCGCACCCGCATCGCCGAACGCCAGCACGGCGCCCGTGGTTGCGCCAATGCGGCCGACCGGCGACAGGCGCGCCACCTCGGCCAGCAATACGCCGTGCCAGCTCACCCCGGTCACGCTCAGCGCCGTGGCGATCGCGGCCGCCGCCCAGGTCGGCCAATCGGGATCGATCGAGGCTGTGAGGACGGCAGCGGCTGCCATGCCGATGCCGAGGAAGGCCAGCAGCGTCGCCGGTGGCACGAAGCGCGAGGCGAGCCAGCCCCAGCCGATGCGCGCGGGCACCGCGACGACGATGGCGATGGCGAAGACCTGGCCGGCCCGCTCGAGGTCGTAGCCGAGACCGCGCACCAAGTAGAGCACGAAGAAGCCGGTGAAAAGCGACTGCAATCCGACGAAGCTGAACATCGCGACGCACAGGATGCGCAGTGCCGGGTCGCGCAACACACCCGCGACATTGGCCCGGATGTCGGCTGGGGAAAGCGGCTGCGCGGGATTGCGGTCGACGTCGAAGCCGGCCCGTAGCGGCTGCAAGGCCAGCACGATCAGGAAAGAGGCCAGCGCGATGACCAGCAGCGCCGCCCGCCAGCCGGCCTCGACAACGAGCGTCGGCGCCACCACGCCGGCCAGCATCAGCCCGACCGGAACACCGCACTGCTTGATCGAGAAGACGAGCGGCGCGAGGTGCCGAGGAGCCAGCCGGCCGAGCAGGTGCGAGCTCGACGGTGTCGAGACCGCCTGCCCCAGTCCGCCGATGAACGCGCCCAGCGCAAAGAGCGGCAGCCAGCCCGGTGTAGTGAGCACGAGCCCGATGCCCAGCGCCGCCATGCCGACCTGGGTCATGCGCACCGCACCGTACCGCAGGATGAATCCGCCGCAGCCCAGGGTCGTGAAGAAGGCCGCGACCGAACCGATCGCGAGATAAACACCGACCAGGGCAGCTTCGATGCCGAGATCGACGACGATGGCGGCGGCGATCAGCGGCACCGTCGACCGTCCGAGGGTCGCGAAGGTCTGCTGCACCGTCATGGTGCCGAGCGCGACGTAGAGAGGACTGACGATTGGCAGCTCCGGCGACTGAGTATGGTCCGAGAGTGCCGACCCGCCTTCAGAAAGCAAACAGATTGTCGCGGAAATGTGCATGCCCGTACGCAGTGCGAACCAGGCCGCGCCGTTGCAATTCCGGCACCAGCCCGTCCGTAATTTCGGCGAGGTAACGGCGGCTCATCGGCCCGCTGAACATGAACCCGTCGCCGCCCACCACCTCCATCGCCTCTTCCATCGCGTCGGCGACTGTCCGGGCCGTTCCGACCACCGGGTGCTCGAAGCCGAAACTGTAGTTGCGCGCCACCTCGCGCAGGGTGCGGCCCTGCGCCAGGAAGCGCTTCAGCGTGCCCTGCTGGCCGTTGGTCGTGAGTTCGACCAGCGGCGCGTCGAGATCGAAGGTCGAGAAGTCGATGTCCGTCAGGCTGCCCATCATCGCGAGCGTCACCTCCGGGGCGGCCTCGCGTTGCGCCTGCCTCCGCTGCGCGCGATCCTGCGCCTCCCCGTCGGTCTCGCCCAGGGTCGGTGCAACCACGAAAAGCACCTTGCAGCTGTCGGGATCGCGGCCCAGTGCCGCGAGACGCTCGCGCATGTCGTCGCGAAACGCCTTCATCTCTGCGACCGTGCCGACTGCTGCGATCACGATGTCCATGTGCCGCGCGGCGAAGGCCTTGCCCTGCGGCGAGCCGCCTGCCTGGACGAGCACCGGCCGCCCCTGCGGCGGTCGAGCCGTGTTGAGCGGCCCTCGCGAGGAGAAGAACCGTCCCTTGAAGTCTATGGCGTGCACCTTCGTGGGATCTACGAAGGTGCCGGCCTTCTTGTCCATCACGACCGCATCGGCCTCCCAGGACGACCAGAGCTTCGTCGCCAGCTCCACGAATTCGTCGGCCATCTCGTAGCGCAGGTCATGCTCGAGGTGCGCATCCAGCCCGAAATTCTGTGCCGCGCGCTCCGCGGTCGAGGTCACGAAGTTGCAGCCGACGCGCCCGTTGGACATCAGATCGAGCGTCGCGATCAGGCGCGCCAGCAGGAACGGCGGATAGAAGCTGGTGGAGATGGTCGGCACGATACCGAGATGCCGGGTCGCCTGGGCGATCAGCGGCACCAGCGGCAGTGGATCGTTCTTGGGCGCACGCAGGGCCCGCCTAAGATAGAAGTCCATCGACCCGCCGTAATTGTCGGGGACGAAGACCGAGTCCTCGAGCAGCAGGCAGTCGAAGCAGGCGCGCTCCAGCGCCTTCGCCAGTTCGATGTGAAGATCAGGCTGCGCCCATTCACGCGCGTCGATGCCCGACCAGGGCTGGTTCCAGCCGTGCACGCCGAAACTGTTGCCGAGAAACCAGCCGAGATGGAATTGCCGTGCCGCCAAGAAGTGCCTCCGCCTTCGATCCGAGCGGAGATGCAATCGACGGACCAGCCAGTCGAATTGGACCGGTCATATGTCGTCCTGAACGAAGCGAAGGACCTTGCGGATCGACCAGAGCACTCCGGTGCTGGCGGCAGATCCTTCGCTGCGCTCAGGATGACAAGAAGGGCAGATCAGCCCTTGACCGTCATGTCGACGGTACGCGCCTTGTGGGCGTAGAGGTCGATCTTGGCCCACATGCGGGCCAACGCGACTTCGTCGGCTTCCTTCTCGGTCGCATAGGGACCGTGCCAGGCCATCGTCTCGGGCACCGGCTTGTTCCAGTTCGCCCGGCGGTCCTCGATCTGATACTCGGCTTCGAACACGAACCACATACCCGGCATCGTCGACTCCAGTCCTTACGCGGCTTCCTTGTCCTTGCCCTCGCCCACGCGGGCGGCGAGCGAGGCGGCCATGAACTCGTCGAGGTCGCCGTCGAGCACCTTCTGCGGGTCCGAGCGCTCCACGTTGGTGCGCAGGTCCTTCACCATCTGGTAGGGCTGCAGCACATAGGAACGGATCTGGTGACCCCAGCCGATGTCGGTCTTGCTGGCTTCCGCCTCCAGCCGCTCGGCTTCGCGCTTCTGCAGCTCGACCTCGTAAAGACGCGCCTTCAGCATCTGGATCGCCTTGGCGCGGTTCTGGTGCTGCGAGCGTTCCTGCTGCACGGCCACGGCGATGCCGGTCGGCAGATGCGTGATGCGCACCGCCGAGTCGGTCTTGTTGACGTGCTGACCGCCCGCACCCGAGGCACGATAGGTGTCGACGCGGAGGTCCTTGTCGACCAGTTCGATCTCGATATTGTCGTCGACCTCGGGATAGACCCAGACCGAGGCGAACGAGGTCTGGCGCCGCGCATTCCCGTCGAACGGCGAGATGCGCACCAGCCGGTGCACGCCGCTCTCGGTCTTCAGCCAGCCATAGGCGTTAGGACCCTCGACCTTGTAGGCGCACGACTTGATGCCGGCCTCTTCGCCGGCGCTCTCCTCGAGCCAGCTCACCTTGAAGCCGCGGCGCTCGGCCCAGCGCGTGTACATGCGGGCCAGCATCTCGGCCCAGTCCTGAGCTTCGGTGCCACCGGCTCCCGCATTGATCTCGATATAGGCGTTGTTGGCGTCGGCCTCGCCGGAAAGCAGAGTCTCGAGCCGTGCCGCCTTGGCCTCACTCGTGGCCTCGCGCAGCGCCTTCTCGCACTCGGCGATGGTGGCCTCGTCCTTCTCGGCTTCGGCCATCTCGATCAGACCGACATTGTCGTCCACCGCCGCGCGCAGGCGCTTGATCGCACCGATCGAGGCTTCGAGCCTGGTGCGCTCGCGCATCACCTTCTCGGCTTCCTTGGGATCGTTCCACAGCGCCGGATCCTCGGCGCGCGCGTTCAGTTCGTCCAGACGTACGACCGCACGGTCGTAGTCAAAGACGCCTCCTGAGGAGTTCGAGCGACTCCTCGATCTCGTTCACCATCGCTTGGGCTTCGGCGCGCATTACGGATCCGTTTCGAACTGACTAATAGGTCTCGCCGGTGCCCGAGAGACCCGGACGCCGGGGGCTGCCCGCCTGCTGCGGGCCTTGCGTGGGGTCTATAGCGGAATATGGGGCCGATCCGTCAAGCGGTGTGACCATAAAGCCTTCGGAACCAGGCTCGGTGCCCGGCTTGAAGACTTCATCGATAGTCCCACCCTCGTAGCTGAATCGGACCATGCGCAGGCCTGGCGGCACGCGGAACGGCGTCGGCGGCTTGCCCTTGAATATCTCCTTGGCGATCGCCTCGTAGATCGGCACGGCGTTGCCGCCGCCGGTCTCCTGAGAGCCAAGCGTCCGTGGCTCGTCGAAGCCGATATAGACGCCGATGGTGATGTCGGGCGTGGAGCCCAGGAACCAGTTGTCGTGGGCGTCGTTCGTCGTGCCCGTCTTTCCGGCGATCGGCCGGCCGAGCGCAGCCAGGCGACCAGCGGTGCCGCGGACCGTGACGCCCTGCATCATGCTGACGACCTGGTAGACCGACGCCGGATCGTGGAAGGGCTTGCGCGAATCGACCAGTTCCGGCGCCGTGGGCCTGGCCCCGTCCGCCGTGTCGCCGCAACCACGGCAGGTGCGCGGCTCGTGACGATAGACCGTCTTGCCGTTGCGATCCTGCACGCGATCGACCAGCGACGGCGTGATCTCCAGCGCGCCATTGGCCAGCATCGCGTAGGCCATCGTCATGCGCAGCAGAGTCGTCTCGCCGGCGCCCAGCGCCATCGGCAGGTAGGCGCCCATCTGGTCGGTGACGCCGAATTCCTTGGCGACTTCGACGACGCGCTTCATGCCGACCTGCTGGGCCATGCGCACCGTCATCAGGTTGCGCGACAGTTCGAGTCCGCGCCGGACGGTCGTCGGCCCAAGCATGTCGCCGCCGTAGTTCTTCGGCGTCCACAGCGGCTGGCCGTAGCCCGGATCGTAGACGAACGGCGCATCGAGCACGACCGAGGCCGGCGTGAAGCCGGCGTCCATCGCCGCGAGGTAGACGAACGGCTTGAAGGCCGAGCCGGGCTGACGTGCCGCCTGGACGGCGCGGTTGAACTGGCTGCGGCCGTAGGACCAGCCACCGGACATGGCCAGCACGCGGCCGGCCTGCGTGTCCATCACGACGACGCCGCCCTCGACATTGGGCACCTGGCGCAGCGCATAGGTCCTTGGCGGATAGGGCTTGGCGTTGGCGCCCGCCGGCTTCTCGACCTTTTCAACGACGATCACGTCGCCCACCGACACGACGTCGCGCGGGCCGCGCGGCGCTGCGCCCACCGTCTGATTCTGCAGGGTCGGGCGAGCCCAGGTCATCTCGGCGAAGGGCACGGTGCCCTCGCCGCCATCCGGAAGTCCGACGAGCTGGACCGACTGCGCCTCGACCTTGCTGACGACCGCGAGCTGCCACGCCGCCGGACCGGCGAGCGGACGACGCTGGACGATCCGGGCAAACTCCTCTTCCCAGACGCTCATATCGGGAATCTTGGCATAGGGTCCGCGCCAGCCGTGACGCCGGTCGTAGGCGATCAGCCCGTCGCGCAGGGCATTGTCGGCGACCGCCTGGATGGCCGGATCGAGCGTCGTGCTCACCGTCAGGCCCCCTTCGTAGAGGCCCTTTTCACCGTAGGCCGCCATCAGGTTGCGGCGTACCTCTTCGGCGAAAAAGTCCGCCTGGGCTACGTCGGTCGTGCTGCGGCGGCGGTACTGAAGCTTCTCGGCCCTGGCGGCCTGCTCCTCGGCGGTAGTGATGTAGCCGTCCTCGGCCATGCGGTGCAGGACATAGTCGCGCCGCGCGTAGGCCTCCTTCTCGTTGCGCACGATGTGGTAGCGGTTCGGCGCCTTCGGCAGCGCTGCCAGATAGGCGATCTCGGACAGCGACAGTTCGTCGAGCGACCGGTCGAAGTAATTGAGGGCGGCCTGGGCCACGCCGTAGTTGCCCGACCCCAGATAGATCTCGTTCAGATAGAGTTCGAGGATGCGCTCCTTGGAGTAGGTCTCCTCGATGCGGAAGGCGAGGATGGCCTCCCGGATCTTGCGCGAGAGCGTCGCCTGGTTGGTGAGCAGGAAGTTCTTGGCGACCTGCTGGGTAAGGCCCGAGGCGCCCTCTGGCCGTTTGCCCGGATTGGCGACGTTGGCGACCATTGCACGAACGACGCCGATGAAATCGATGCCGGGATGGGTGAAGAAACGCTGGTCCTCGGCCGCGACGAAGGCTTCGAGGACCCGCCGGGGCATCGCGGCAACCGGCACGAACACGCGCTTCTCGCGGGCATACTCGGCCAGGAGCTTGCCATCCGCAGCGTAGAGCCGGGTCAGCGTCGCCGGCTGGTAGTCCGCGAGCTGCTTGTGGTCGGGCAATCCGTGGCTGAAATGCCAGAAGAGGCCTGCGACGGTGCCGGTACCGACGATGAGGGCGGCCGTGGCAAAAGCCAGACAGATCTTGATGAAATTGAGCACGGTCACTTTCTACGCGGCGCCCGGAACGCCTTCAACGTCGCACGATGCCCCCCAGTTACGCCTTTCTTGTGGCGCCGGTTCCGAAATAGGCATCCACCGAGGCCCTGAGCGCCCTGGCCAGCGCCATCTGGTGCTGACGCACCGTCAGCAGCTTTTCGTCCTGGAGATTGGACAGATAGCCGAGTTCGACCAGCGCCGCCGGGATCTCCGGTGAGGTCAGCACGGCGAACCCAGCCTGCCGATGCGTTCGCGGCAGCAAGCGGACGCCGTTGCGGGCAAAGGTGGCGACGACCGTGTCGGCCAACCGGCGGGAATCGTTCACCGTTCCGCGCTGGCTCATCGCCACAAGGGTCTGCGCCACGTTGTCCGGCTGCTCCGACAGCTTCATGCCCGAAATCGTGGCACCGGCGCGGTTTTCCCGGGCCGCGAGCGCGGCGGCCTCGCGATCCGTGGCCTCCTCCGAGAGCGTGTAGACCGAGGCGCCGCGCACGTCGCGATCGCCATGCGCGTCCGCATGCAGGGAAAGGAAGAGATCCGCCCTCGCCGCCTGGGCCCTCGCCACACGTTCGCGCAGGGGTACGTAGCTGTCGGTGGTGCGTGACAGCAGGACCCGGTAGCGATTTCCGGCCAGCAGCTCGCGCCGCAGGTCACGTGCGATTGCCAGCACGACCGTCTTTTCCTGCGTGCCGCGGCTACCGAGCGCACCCGGATCGCGTCCGCCATGCCCTGGATCCAGGAAAACCAGCTTCGGCCTGTCCATCGGCAAGGCTGGTGTCGGCTTGGCCATCGACTTGGGTCGCCTCTTGGACGGCGCCGCCAGCGCCCCACCCGAGCCCATTCCAAGCACGCTCACGCCGGCCAGAACGGCGAGAAGATGACGGCGACGGAAGTCGGACATGGCTAACGCCAAGGAAAAGAGGGATGAAATGTCTTGAATATTGTTAAAGCAATATCAGAAAAGAACGTCTAATTTCAAATATTTTCAATAGGTTAAAAGATCGAATTCAGACGACACAATGTTTTGATTGTCGGCCTGTTTCCAACCCCGTATGTTGCGTCGGCGAGCAGTCGCCGTCGTTCGTAGCGCGCCTTAGGGTCGCGCTCCGACGGCAGTTTCCGAGCCAGACTGGGCTCGTGCCCTTGCAGAAATGGGGGCGCAGCCGGTCTGCGGAGGGACTGTCAGGCAGGCGGTGGCTATCAGGAAACTCGAGGTGGCAGGGCCCAGTTGTGGTCCGGCGGCGCGGAGCTTCCCCGTCTTGGCCAGAGTTGGCCGTTCGACGGGTCGATGACGCGGCGCTCCCCTCGCAAGACGGAGGCGGCATGGCCGCCGGTCGCTCGCACCGGTTGGGATCGGACGCCTCGGAGCGAGCCCATGGCAAGGCGTATGCTCATCGATGCAAGTCACCCGGAAGAGACCCGGGTCGTTGTGGTCGATGGAACGAGACTTGAAGAATTCGACTTCGAAACCGCGAGCCGCAAGCCCCTCAAGGGCAACATCTACCTCGCGAAGGTCATCCGCATCGAACCGTCGCTGCAGGCGGCATTCGTGGAGTATGGCGGCAACCGGCATGGCTTCCTCGCCTTCTCGGAAATCCATCCCGACTATTATCAAATCCCCGTCGCCGACCGTGAAAGGCTGATCGCCGAGCAGCAGCGGCTACACGCCGAGGCCGAGGAAGACGAGCCGCGCCGGAGCAACCGGATCGATCGCACCGACATCGAGGAAGCGCGCGCCGACATCATCGAAGCGGCCGCGGATGACATCATCAAGGCGGCGGCCCCTGACGAAGCCCAGGCTGCGGAGGCTCCGGCGGTCGAAGCCGTTGCCTCTGAAGCGCCTCCTCCCGAGGCCTTGGCCGTAGAGGCTGCGCCCGCCCATCCGGATGTCACCGAACCCGCGCCGTTCAACGAGCCCGAGCTGCAGACGCAGCCCGCGGAAATCGCGGTCGAGCGTCTCGACGGTCCGGTCCACGTCGAAACCGCCGAAGCGCCGGCTTCGGAGCCGGCAGCCGAACCCGCCACGGACGCCGAAGCGACCGCCGTTACCGACAGCGCCGAGCAGACACCCGAACAGCCCGTCGAACTCAACGGTGAAGCCTTCCCGTCCGAGTCGACCGATCTGGCCGAGGCGCCGCAGCCCGACGTCACGGTCGAGACGCTGGGCGGTGACGAGGTGGTGGTCGAGGAGCGCGAAACGCGCGAGCGTCGCCGCCGCAACCCGATCCGCCAGTACAAGATCCAGGAAGTCATCAAGCGCCGGCAGATCCTGCTGGTCCAAGTCGTCAAGGAAGAGCGCGGCAACAAGGGCGCTGCCCTCACCACCTACCTCTCGCTGGCCGGCCGCTATTGCGTGCTGATGCCGAATGCCGGTCGTGGCGGCGGCATCTCGCGCAAGATCTCCAATCCGTCCGATCGCAAGCGCATGAAGGAGATCCTGAGCGATCTCGACGTGCCGCAGGGCATGGGCGTGATCCTGCGCACAGCGGGCCTCGAGCGCTCCAACATCGACATCAAGCGCGACTACGAATACCTGTCGCGCCTCTGGGATTCGATCCGCGAGATCACCATGCGCTCGACGGCGCCGGCGCTGATCTACGAGGAAGGCGATCTCATCAAGCGGTCGCTGCGCGACATCTACGATACCGACATCGCGCAGGTCCTCGTCGAGGGCGAGGCTGGCTTCCAGAGCGCCGCCGAGTTCATGCGGCAACTCGTGCCCCACCAGGCCAACAAGGTCGAGCTGTACCGGGAGCCGATTCCCCTCTTCCACCGCTATCAGGTGGAGAGCCAGTTCGACGCGATGCATTCGCCGACGGTGCAGCTCCGTTCCGGCGGCTACATCGTGATCAACCCCACCGAGGCGCTGGTCGCCATCGACGTCAACTCGGGCCGTTCGACCAAGGAGCGGAACATCGAGGAGACGGCGCTCCGCACCAACCTCGAGGCGGCCGAGGAGATCGCGCGCCAGGTCCGCCTGCGCGACCTCGCCGGCCTGATCGTGATCGACTTCATCGACATGGAGGAGACGCGTCACCAGCGCCAGGTCGAGCACAAGGTCAAGGACTCGATGCGCAGCGACCGCGCGCGCATCCAGATCGGCCGCATCTCCGCGTTCGGCTTGCTCGAGATGTCGCGCCAGCGGCTGCGCCCCAGCCTGCTGGAGCACTCGACCGAGGTCTGCCCGCATTGCGCGGGTACCGGCCGCATTCGCTCGCTGGAGTCCGCCGCGCTCCATGCGCTGCGCGCCATCGAGGAGGAAGGCGTGCGTCGCCGCGCCAGCGAGATCGCCGTCAGCGTCCCGCCGAACGTCGCGCTCTACCTGCTCAACCAGAAGCGCCTTTCGCTCTCGGAGATCGAGCAGCGCTACAATTTCACAGTCATCGTCGAGGCCGACGAGGAGCTTCACGCCGCCGATTGCGAGATTGAGCGCGTGCGCTCGCGCCGCGACGATCATCGCAGCAACGACCGGCCAGTCCCGGAGCTTGCCCGCGCCAGCTACGAGGAGAGTTCGGGCGACGAGGCGTCGGGTGACGAAACCGAAGACGGCGAGGCCCGCGAGGGTGACGAGCGCAGCGAGGAGAGCGGCACCGGCAAGGAAGGTGAAAGCCGCAGCAGTAGCAGCGGCCGCCGCCGTCGCCGCCGCCGTCGCAGCAGCAGCAGTCGTCGCGAGGACGGTGAAGGCTCAGAGCGGCCGCAGGCGGCCGACGAGGCTCGCCAGGGCGATGAGATTCGAGAGGGTGGCGAGCCCCGCTCCAATGAAGCGCGTGCCGACGAGCCGCACGTCAACGGCGCCACGGAAGACGATGCCGATGATAATTCACCGGACGGTGACTCCGATCTCGCCCCGGCCGACGACGACAGCGCCGAGGGTGATAGTCCCGAAGGTGACGGCAATGGCGATGACCGCAGCGGTAGCAGCAGCAGCCGCCGCCGCCGTGGTCGCCGCGGCGGTCGCCGGCGGCGCCGTGAGCCCGGCGAAGGAGAGCCGATGCAGGGCGAAGGCCAGTCTGCCGAAGGCCATACCGAGTCTCAGGGCGAAGACCGAGCCGAGAACGGCCACGATACGAGTGAACCGAATGGCAGCAGCCACGAGCCGCCGCCCTCGCCACCGACGCCGCTGGAAACCATGCCGGCCGAGCATATGCCGGTGGAACCCGCACCCTACGATCCGGGCCCGCCGGTGAACGTCGAAGCGGCCGCTCCGCCGGCGCCGGAGCCCCCCATGGCCCCTGTCGTCGCCTCGGCGCCGCGGCCGATCGCGATCCCCGAGCCGGAGCCCGCTCCTCCTGCACCGCCGCCGGTCCCCGTGATCGATGCGCCGCCGGAGAAGCCCAAGCGCGGCTGGTGGCGTCGCTAGGCAGGCCCCCGACCATGCGTCGCCGCTCCCTGATCGCCGGTACCCTCGCGCTGCCGATCAGCGGTGCGGCGAATGCGGATTCGTTTCCAAACGGCCCGTTTCGGATCATCGTGCCGTTCGGACCGGGATCGGCCACCGATCAAAGTGCGCGCAATGTTGCCGAGGGCCTGAACAGGGCTTTCGGCGTTCCGGCCGTCGTCGAGAACAAGCCCGGCGCCAACGGCGCGATCGCGGCAGATGTCGCCGCCAAGGCCAAGCCCGACGGCCAGACCATCTTCGTCTGCTCCAACACGGCGGCGGCCTCCAACGTCGCGCTGATGAAGTCCCTGCCCTACGATCCGCTGAGGGATTTCGAGCCGGTCACGATCATCGGCCGGGCACCGGTGTTCATGATCGTGAACCCCAAGGTCGAGGCGAAGGCGGCCCAGGAGTTCGTGGCGCTTTGCAAGCGCCAGCCGGGCAGGATCAATTTCGGCTCCGGCAGCGCTTCGACCCGCATCTCGGGTGAGCTGCTCAAGGCCAAGGCCGGCATCGACATGCTGCATGTCCCCTACAAGAGCACGCCGGCCGCATTGCAGGACACGATGGCCGGCCACGTGCAGATGTGCTTTGCCGATCCGGTGACGAGCCTGCCCCAGGTCAAGGCCGGTACCGTTCGCTGCCTCGGCGTCGGCAGCCGTGGCCGATACAAGCTCACGCCCGACATTCCCACCCTCATCGAGCAGGGCATCCCCGACTTCGAGCTGATGACCTGGACAGGCATCCTGATGCCGCGCGGCGTGCCGCAGCCCATCATGGCGAAGCTGCGCGAGGCCATGCTCAAGGCGATCACCGATCCGGCCTATGTCGAGCGCCAGGCCCAGGGCGGCTCCGAGATCGCGCCTTGTTCTCCAGACGAGATGCGCCGGATCATGGTCGCCGAGATCGAGCTCTATCGCGAGATGATGAAGGTCGCCGGCATCGAGCCGGAGTAGCGTTCCGGCAGCGCCGAGGGGTCGCACCCCGATTGCTGGTGTTGGAACCGGAGCATCGGCCATACTTTGTGAATGCAGCATTCCGAGCCGCCGCCCTCCCCTGTCGACATCGCAATCGTCGGCGGCGGCGCAAGCGGTGTGCTGTTGGCCGCCCAGCTCGTCCGTAAGGTCCGCCTGCGCGTCGCCATCATCGAGCGCGACGCCCATCCCGGGCTGGGGGTCGCCTATTCGACGCACTGTCCTGGCCACCTCCTCAATGTCCGCGCCAGTGACATGACGGCGCTGGCCGAAGAGCCCGATCATTTCGTGCAGTGGCTGGAGCGAAGCAAAAGCGGCTTCGGACGAACGGATTTCGTTCCGCGTGCCATCTACGGGCGGTACCTCCAGGATCTGCTGGCCGATGCCATCCACCGTTCCGGCGGTCTCCTCGAGGTGATCAGGGGCAACGTCGTCGCCATCCGACACGAGAAAGACGGCGTCGAACTCGACATCGAGGATCGTGGCCCGCTGCGAGCCCGCAAGGCCGTCCTGGCGACCGGGCATCGTCCCCCCTCGGAAGATTCAGGCGCCTATCGCGGCAACCCCTGGCGAGACGAGGCCATCGCCGGCCTTCCGCCCAACGGCTCCGTCCTGCTGATCGGCACCAGCCTGACCATGATCGATGTGCTGATCTCGCTGCTGGAGCACGGACACAAAGGGCCCATCCTTGCCCTCTCCCGCCGCGGACTTTTGCCCAATAGTCATCCGCCGGCGCCGATCCCCACGCCCGAGGCCGATACGAGCGATCTCTTCTCCGGCAGTCTGTCGCAACGGACCGGTCGGTTCCGCGCCAGGCTGCGGGCCGGCCTTGGCTGGCCGGGCCTCATGCAGCTCCTGCGGCCGCACAACAACGAAATGTGGCAAGGGCTCGACCTCGACCAGCGGAAGCGTTTCCTGCGCCACCTTCGGCCGTGGTGGGACATTCATCGCCATCGCGTAGCGCCGCAGATCGGCGCGCTGATCGATGCAGCCCAGTCGCGCGGACAACTGTCGATCATTGCGGGCCGGATCGAGATCGAGCGCACGACGGACGACAGGGTCGAGGTCATCGTCATTCGCCGCGGATCGGACGTCGCCGAGCACCGAAGCTTCGACCGCGTCATCGACTGCCGTGGCCCACGCAACGAGGTCGATGTGCACGTGCCATTGCATGCGCAGCTTGTGAAGGACGGAAAGCTGCAGCCCGATGCGCTCAACCAGGGTCTCGACGTCGGGGCCGGCGAGGCTCTGATCGGGCGGGATGGCAGGCCGTCGGACCGCCTCTTCGTCCTCGGTCCTCCGACGCGCGGCCGCTATACCGAGATCGTGGCGATCCCGGATATCCGCCTCCAGGCGGCGGACGTCGCCAGTAGTCTGATCGCCGCCCTGCCGGAGCCAACTGGCCTTGCCGCTAGTCCCGCCGCATAATTTCGCAATGGGACGCCGACCCGCCAAGGCCGTGGCCAAGCCGGCCGACAAACCCTCCTTGCATCTCCGGATCGATTTCGGCGGCGAACGCTCGATCGGCCCGGGAAAGGTGCGGCTGCTCGAGCTGATCGACGAGACGGGATCGATCTCCGCCGCGGGACGTGCGTTGGCCATGTCCTATCGACAGGCATGGCTGCTGGTCGACGAGATGAATCAGATGTTCCGCGAACCCGTGGTGACCGCCCAGACCGGCGGCGGCGGTGGCGGTGGCACGTCGGTGACGGAAACCGGCAACGACATCGTGCGGCTCTACCGCGAGATGGAGCGGCGGGCTTCCGGGGCTGCGTCATCGGAGATCCGCTTGCTTGCCCGCCTGCTCGCTCCCTCGAACGCGAAACTTCGCTAAACTGCGACGACGCCGGTTCAGCAGGGCTACTTCAAGACTGTGAAGCCCTGCTTCTCGAAGAACGGCCTGGCCGCCGGCGTCTTCAGGTAATCGACAAAAGCCTGCGCATCAGGGTTGGTCGAACTGGCCAGTAGCGCCATCGGATAGATGATGGCTGGATGCGAATCGGCTGGAAAGGCGTCGACGATGCGCACGGCCGGATCGGAGGCCGCATCGGTCTTGTAGACGATGCCGAGCGGCGCCTCGCCGCGCGAGACCAGCGTCAGCGCCATGCGAACGTTCTCGGCCTGCGCCACGCGATCGGAGACCGAAGGCCAGACGCCGAGATGTTCCAGCGCCGCCTTGCCGTACTTGCCGACCGGTACTGCGTCGACATTGCCCATGGCGAGGCGCCCGTCATTACCCAGCGCGCCGCGCAGGTTGAAGCCCTTGTCGATCTTGAGATCGATGCTGGAATCCTTGGCGGCGATCAGGACGATCTGGTTGCCGAGATAGGCCGAGCGGGTGGCCGGCTTGATGAGCTTGCGCTCCGCGACATAGTCCATCCACGGCACGTCGGCCGAGATGAACATGTCGGCCGGGATGCCGCCCTCGATCTGTCTGGCCAGCGCAGAGCTCGCGGCATAGGAGATCTTGATGTTCTTGCCCGTCTGTTTGGCCCAGGCGGCCGAAGCCTCGTCCAGCGCGTTCTTGAGGCTGGCGGCGGCAAGGATGACGACATCCTTCCCCTCTGCCGCGGCCGGCTGCGCCAGTCCACCCGCCGACAGGACGAAAGCGGCCGCGACCAGGGCCGACGTGAAGGCTCGACGAGGACCCGGCATGAAACGCTCCCACGGCAGCTTGGCGATATATCCATTTGTATATATCGCCAAGCTGCCGAATGCGCCACTGGCGTTCCCAGTTACCTCGAAGAAGCTAGAGAACGTGCGGCGGCTGGTCAGTCCTGCTCCGCCGCACGGTTCGATAGATCCGCCTCAGGCGGCGAAGCGGCTCTCGCTGAGCGCCGGCCACAACTCGTCCTTGCCGGCCCTGGCGAAGGATGCGCCGATCTTTTCGCCCCAGAAGCTCTCGCTGCCGAAGTCGCGGCGCCACACCCAGAGCCTGCGCGTATAGTGATGCAGGATGTGCTCGTGGGTGAAGCCCATCGCACCCATCGACTGGTGCGAGATGGCGGCGATGCGGTGCGCGAAGTCGGAGGTCTGGGTCTTGGCGGCGGCGATCGAGAAGCTGCCTCCGTTCTCGAGGCCGCCCTCGTCGGCGTCGCGCGCCGCGGACTCGGCCGAGGCGATCGTCGCGGCCACATAGCTCGCCAGTTCCGCCAGCATATGCTGGACCGCCTGGAAGGTCGAAATCGGCCGGCCGAACTGGACACGCTGCTTGCAGTACTCGGTCGCCGTCACCAGCACCTTGTCGGCGGCACCGGCCATCTGCATCGTACGGGCGAGTGCGGCGAGTTCCAGCGCGCGCTCGGCGTTCACCGACGAGGCGGCGGAGTATTCCGGCGTGGCGCCATCGAACGTCACCGTCCCGTAGGGCTCGCCGGCATGGCTCGGCGTATCCTCGACCGCGACCGCATCGCGCGGCACGACGACCAGCGTCGACTTGCCTCCCGCCGCGACGATCGAGACGAAGCGCCCGGCGACACCCGCGAAGGGTACGCGCGCGACCTTTCCGGAGACGCGTCCACCTTGGAGCGACAGTTCGCCCAGCGCTACCGTCGACGGTCCGCTGGCGGGCTTCCCGCCCGCGGCCGCAACCAGCAGGTTGGCGAGTGCCGTCTCGGCGACCGGCACGGGTACGGCGTGTTCACCGGCAACGCGCAGCAGCGCCATTAGATCGGCCAGGGTTCCGCCCACGCCTTCCTGTTCCTCGGGCACGGCGATCAGCGGCAGGCCCATCTCCTCGATCTCCTTCCAGAGATCGGCCGGCCAGACGCCCTTCTCGACGCCGTTCACGACGTCCTTGCCGGCACGCTCGGCGAAGAAGCGGCTGGCAGTCTCCAGCAGCATGTCACGGGTATCGCGGTCCATGATCTCTCTCCTTCAGCGCAGGCCGAGGCCGCGGGCGACGATGCCGCGCAGGACCTGGGTGGTGCCGCCCTGGATGGTGTAGCTCGGCGCCATCATCGTGGCGTATTGCGCGACATCGAGGAAGTCGGCGAGATCGTCCTCGGTGGTGGCATCCGACTCTGCGAGCGTGCGCGCGATCTCCGGCAGGTCCTGCTGGTAGATCGTGCCGAGATCCTTCACCAGCGACGCCTCGATGGCCGGCGACTTGCCGCCCTGCATCATGCCGGCGACGGCGGTCGACATCTGCCGCAGCGTCCACAGCCGCGCGATCAGTCGGCCGAGGATGGCGCTCGCACGCTTGGCCGGCTGGCGGCCGAGGACACGCACCAGTTCGCGCAGCACGTAGACGTTCTGCATGAATCGTTCGGGGCCCGAGCGTTCGAAAGCCAGCTCACTCGTGACCTGCAGCCAGCCGTCGCCTTCGTTGCCGATCAGGCAGTCCTCGGGAATGAAGG
>JAGNNA010000363.1 GCA_017990895.1 Reyranella sp. | reverse complement strand
ATTCGTAGCCGCGCGACTCAGGATACCAGAAAGCGGAATAGCCATTGCCCTCGACCGCGCGCACCAGATCGGCGAGCTGCCCGCCGTTGAGCTTGTCCGTCGAGTACCAGACGCCGAGACGACCCAATGCCATTGGCTCTCTCCTGTCGAAGGGAGACAACATGGCATCGCCGAATTTGAGGCACCACCCGAAACTCGGTAGGTTGCGCCGAGACTTTCGGGGGAAACGAACCGCAATGCAGATCGGTGTCATCGGCCTTGGACGGATGGGCGGCAACATCGTGCGCCGCCTCGCGCGCGCGGGCCATTCCTGCGTCGTCTATGACGCCGATCTGGCACCCGGCGCGGCGCTGGCCAGAGAAGGCGCGACCGCGGCCGTCTCGGTCGAGGACCTCGTCCGGACGCTCGCCGCACCGCGCACGGTTTGGGTCATGCTGCCGGCCGGTCGCATCACCGAGCAGACGATCGTCGAGCTCGGCGGCCTGATGCAGGCCGGCGATGTCGTGATCGACGGCGGCAACACCAACTTCAAGGACGACGTGCGGCGGGCTCGCGAGCTGGCGCCCAATGGCATCAAGTACCTAGATGTCGGCACCTCGGGGGGCGTCTGGGGCCTGGAGCGCGGCTACTGCCTGATGATCGGCGGCGACGCCGAGACCGTGACGCGGCTCGACCCGATCTTCTCGGCGCTGGCTCCGGGGCTCGGCAGCATCGAGCGCACCAAGGAGCGGGCCAGCCGCAAGCATGGCCAGACGCTCGATCTGCGCGCCGAGCAGGGCTACATCCACGCCGGCCCGGTGGGGGCCGGCCACTTCGTCAAGATGATCCACAACGGCATCGAGTACGGCATGATGCAGGCCTTCGCCGAAGGCTTCGACATCATGCGCAACCGCGCATCGGCCAAGCTGCCGGCCGACGAGCGCTACGACCTCAACCTTGCCGACATCGCCGAAGTCTGGCGGCGCGGCAGCGTCGTGACCTCGTGGCTGCTCGACCTCACGGCCAGCGCGCTCGCCCACGACGCGCATCTCGAGGGCTTCTCGGGCCACGTCGAGGACAGCGGCGAGGGTCGCTGGACCATCGAGGCGGCGATCGAGGAGGCGGTGCCGGCCGACGTGCTGGCGGCGTCGCTGTTCGTGCGCTTCCGCTCGCGGCAGGACCATACCTTTGCCGAGAAAGTGCTGTCGGCCATGCGACTGGGCTTCGGCGGCCACGTCGAGGCGCCCAAGAAGTAGCGTCGCGGCGACTCGAGCACGAACAACCAGGAGGAAGCCGCGATGCGGGTGGGCGTCTTTTACTTTCCGACCGACTACGGCATCGACATCGCCGAGCTGGCGCGGGCGCTCGAGGAGCGCGGCTTCGACTCGCTGTTCGTTCCCGAGCACACCCACATCCCGGCCAGCCGCAAGTCGCCGTTCCCCGGCGGCGGCGAGCTGCCGAAGCGCTACTCCCACACCCACGATCCGTTCGTCGCGCTGTCCTTCGCGGCGGCGGCGACGAAGACGCTGACGATCGGCACCGGCATCCTGCTTGTGCCGCAGCACGAGCCGCTGGTCACCGCCAAGGCGATCGCCTCGCTCGACCAGCTGTCCGGCGGGCGCTTCGTGTTCGGCATCGGCGGCGGCTGGAACGTCGAGGAGATGGAGAATCACGGCGCGCGCTACCAGACCCGGTTCAAGCAGATGCGCGAGCACGTGCTGGCCATGAAGGTGCTGTGGACCGAGGAGGAGGCGTCCTACGACGGCGAGTTCGTGAAGTTCGACCGCGTCTGGTCGTGGCCCAAGCCGCGGCAGTCGCCGCATCCGCCGATCATCCTGGGCGGCGAGAGTGATCACACGCTGCGCCGCGTCGTCGAGTACTGCGACGGCTGGTTCCCGCGCACCCGCGCCGGCTTCGACGCGCCGCAGGCGATCGCGCGGCTGGCCCGCATGGCCGAGCAGAAGGGACGCGATCCGAAGACGCTGAGCGTCACCGTTTTCGGCGCGCCCAACGACGCGGCGACGCTGGAGGGCTACGCCCGGGCCGGCATCCACAGCGCGCTGCTGGCGGTGCCGGACAAGAGCCGAGACGACATCCTGGCTTACCTCGACCGGGTGGCGCCGCTCGTCAGGGCCGCCGCCGCGTGACCGTCGCCATCGGCCTCGGGCTGATGGAGTTTCCATTCGCCGGGGCCGGCGACTATTGGCGCTGGGTCGATCTCTGCGAGGCCGGCGGCGTCGATTCACTGTGGCAGAGCGATCGTCTGGTCAGTCGCCAGCCAATCCTCGAGAGCCTGGCGACGATGGGCGCGCTGGCCGGGCGGACGCGGCGCCTGCGCTTCGGCATGAACGTGGTGTCCCTGGCGCTGCGCGATCCGGTGCTGCTGGCCAAGCAATGCGCCACTATCGACGTGCTGTCGGAGGGCCGCCTGCTGCCCGGCTTCGGCATCGGCAGCCCGCAGGGACCGGAATGGCAGGCGCTGGGCATCGATACCAAGACGCGTGGGCGGCGCACGGACGAGGCGCTGGAGATCATCGGCCGCCTGTGGCGCGAGGACGGCGTCACCTTCGAGGGCCGACACTTCCGGTTGCGCGACGCCTCGATCTCGCCCCGGCCGACGCGCGACGATCTGCCGATGTGGATCGGCGGCGGCACAGAGGCGGCGATACGGCGCACGGCACGCTACGGCACCGGCTGGCAGGCCGGCGCCGAGCTGCCGGCCGAGGCCGGCCGCATCGTCGCCGCCATCAAGGCCGCCGCCGCCGAGATCGGCCGCACCATCGACGGCGACCATTACGGCGCCGCCTTCCCCTTCTACTTCGGCGACAGGGAAAGCGCAGTGATGAGCGGCGCCATGGCGGCCTACGCCAGGCGGATGGGCCGCGATCCGACGAACTACTTCGCGGTCGGCGATGCCGCGACCATCGTGTCGCGCATCGCCGAGTACGTCGCCGTCGGCGTCGAGAAGTTCATCCTGCGGCCGGTGGGGCCGGACGGCGAGACCGTGATCGCCCAGACGCGGCGGTTGATCGACGAAGTGCTGCCGCAGGTGTCAGCGCGGTGGCCGAAAAGGGGGACGTCATGAAGATCGGCGCGGCGATGTTTTTCACCGACTACTCGATGATGCCGGGCGAACTGGCGCGGACGCTCGAAGAGCGGGGGTTCGACTCGGTATGGGCGCCCGAGCACTCGCACATACCGCTCAGCCGCAAGACGCCGTTCCCGGGTGGCGGCGACCTGCCCAAGAAGTACTACGACGCCATGGACCCGTTCGTGACCCTGACCGCAGCGGCGGCGGCGACCACGACGCTTAAGGTCGGCACCGGCGTCTGCCTCGTGAACCAGCGCGATCCGATCCAGACGGCCAAGGCGGTGGCTTCGCTCGATCTGCTGTCGGGCGGCCGCTTCCTGTTCGGCGTCGGCAACGGCTGGAACCAGGACGAGATGGAGAACCACGGCACGGTCTTCACGACGCGCCACAAGCTGGTGCGCGAGCGCATCGAGGCGATGAAGGCGCTCTGGACGAACTCGAAGGCCGAGTACCACGGCGAGATGGTCGCCTTCGATCCCGTCATGGCGTGGCCCAAGCCGGTGCAGAAGCCGCATCCGCCGATCCTGGTCGGCGGCGCCTTCCCGTGGGGGGCCCGCCGCGCCATCCGCTACGGCAACGCTTGGATGCCGTTGCGCCGCCGCGAGGTGCGAGAGGTGCTGCCACAGTTCCGCGAGATGTGCCGCGCCGCCGGTCTCGCGCCGCTGCCGGTGTCGATCTGGGAGGCGCGCGAGGACCTCGACTCGCTGAAGCGCGATCGTGACGCCGGCGTCGATCGGGTGATCGTCAGCCTCGACTCGGCCAAGGCGGACGTCATCCTGCCGCTGCTCGACCGCTGGGCGACGCTGATCGGCGCGCTGTCTTAGATCTTCGGCAGCACTTCGCGGCGGAAACG
This sequence comes from Reyranella sp., assembly GCA_017990895.1. Classification (GTDB taxonomy): domain Bacteria; phylum Pseudomonadota; class Alphaproteobacteria; order Reyranellales; family Reyranellaceae; genus Reyranella. The sequence goes on along the minus strand of JAGNNA010000363.1, from coordinate 1,057 downwards.
CTGCATCTCGCCCAGCATTTCGTCGACCGAGCCGCCGGCGAAGCCGAAGTCGAGATGGCCGACGCCGAGATCGCGCAGGGTGCGGATGTCGGCGGCGATCTCGGCCGGCTGGCCAGAGAACAGCCGCCGCTCGCCGTCGTCGGCCTTGGCCGGCGCGCCCTCGCCGAATACCGTGACGCGCAGCGCCAGCCCGACCGCTCCGGCCGGGCGGCCTTCCTTGGCCACCAGCGCGCGCAGCCGGGCGACCTGTGTGGCGAAGCGCTTGACGCTGTCGAGCGGGTTGGCCGGGTTGGTGCCGATCGGGTACCAGGCATCGCCCAGCCGCGCTGTGCGGCGCAACGCCGGCCCGCTCTCGCCGCCGACCCAGATCGGCGGATGCGGCTTCTGCACCGGCTTGGGGTCGAGCAGGATGTTGTCGAAGCGCACGTGCCGGCCGGCGAAGCGCGGCCTGGGGTTGGTCCACAGTTCCTTGAAGGCCAGCAGGTACTCGTCGGTGACCGTACCCCGGGCGGCGAAATCCGGCGCGTCGATCGCCTCAAACTCCTCCTTCAGCCAGCCAGCACCGATGCCCAGCACCAGCCGGCCGCCCGACAGCACGTCGATCGAGGACAGCATCTTGGCCGTCAGCACGGCCGGCCGGTGCGGCACCACCATGACCGAAGACACCAGGCGGAGCCGGCTGGTCTTGCCGGCCACGAACGCCATCTGGATCAACTGCTCGTGCCGCTCGGCGCGCGCACCGGCCGGGAATTCACCGTTCGAGCTGTAGGGATACTTGGCCGTGATGTCGGTCGGAATGACGACATGGTCGCTGAAGGTGGCGTAGTCGAAGCCCATGGCCTCAGCCTCGACGACCAGCCGCACCATCTGGTCGGTTGCCGACATCGAGCCGGCGGTCGGCGCATTGAAGCCGATCTGCATGTCTGGTTTCCCCCCCCCTGAAGAATGGCAGGGGCATAGTACACGATGCGGCGCGCGGCGATTGCCGCTATCGTCGGCCTCGATGCGTTGTTCGAGGGTCGAATGTCGGAACTTCCCAGGCTGATGGCAGAAGCCG
>JAGNNA010000362.1 GCA_017990895.1 Reyranella sp. | reverse complement strand
CCGGGCGCTCGTGGATGGCGTCGATGCCTGGCAGACCCGAAACCGCGCCGAAGGCCTGCCCCGTCCGCTCTACCTGCGGGGGGTCAACATAACCCTGCCGGACGGTGCCCGCCGCACCGTCGAATAAATGAGCGTCGGGTTCGTTCTCCATCCATTGCGCGCGGTCGACCTCGACCGGGCGGCTCGCCTCCATCGCGAGGCGTTCGAGCCCATGGGCGAGCCCGGTTGGACACGGCAGGACATTGCCGGCCTGTTGGCGTCGCCGGGCGTGGCCGGCTTCCTCGTGACCGAAACCACTTTCGATATCGGCATGGCCATCTGCCGGGTCGTGGCCGACGAGGCCGAGCTGCTCACCCTTGCCGTCGATCCTGGCCATCGCCGTCGCGGGGCCGCCCGCCTGCTTCTCGACGCGGTTGTGGAGAAGACGCGGAGCGGCGGTGCGGAATCACTATTCCTTGAAGTCGGTGCGGATAATCCCGGTGCCCGGGCGCTTTACGATTCGCTGGGCTTCGCAGTCGTCGGGCGTCGCGCCGGCTACTATGTGCGTCAGGGGCGGCCGAATGCCGATGCCTTCGTCCTGCGTCTCAATCTCAACTGATCAGGCGCGCCGGATGATGACGATGTGGATATCACCATCCGCGTCGATGCCCAGAATGGCATGCCCTTCGTCCCTCGCGGCACGAGGGACATTGCGCAGCGGCTCGTCCCCTCGCAGGCGCACGGCCAGTATCTCGCCGGGCTGCATGCGCTCGAGGCGGAGCTTGGTCCGGACGAAGGTCATGGGGCAGACCTCGCCGGTAATGTCGATGTCATGGTCGGCCTGTATGGACATGTCCAACTATACCCGGAACGCCTGCCAGTGTAGGGTAGGTGAGCATGCCAGACCGAAAGTCCAAACTCGAAGTCCTATGCGCAGAGCGCGGCCTCAAGATGACCGACCAGCGACGCGTGATCGCACGTGTCCTGTCGGACGCGTCGGATCATCCCGACGTCGAGGCGGTGCATCGTCGCGCGACGGCGATCGATCCCAACATCTCCATCGCCACGGTGTACCGGACGGTGCGGCTGTTCGAAGAGGCGGGCATTCTCGCCAAGCACGATTTTGGCGATGGCCGGGCGCGCTACGAGGAGACGCCGGACGAGCACCACGATCATCTGATCGATATCCAGAGCGGAAAGGTCGTGGAGTTCCACAACGACGAGATCGAGGAGCTGCAGCGAAAGATCGCCGAGAAGGCCGGTTACCGGCTCGTCGGACATCGCCTGGAGCTTTACGGCATTCCCTTGGATGGGAAATCCGACCGTCAGAAATAAGTGGACGCGCCTCTCGCCACCCCGATAATGGGCCCATGATCGGGGCGGCCCCCTTGCGGATTACTCATGCGCATCGACCGCGTTGACAGCGAAGCCGAGCTTCTTGGACCGCCCGTCTCCAATCGGGAGATCGTGAAGGTCGTCGCCGGCGATTTCGAAGTACGCCTCGCCCAGACATCGGCCGAGATCGAGGCCGCGCAGGCGCTGCGTTTTCGCGTCTTCTATGAAGAAATGACGGCGCATGCGTCGCCCGAGATGTCGGCGCTGCGCCGCGATTTCGATCCGTTCGACGACGTCTGCGATCACCTGCTCGTGCTCGATCGCCGGCGCGGCGAGGGCCCGGAGGGAATCGTCGGGACCTATCGTCTGATCCGCCGCGTGGCGGCGGCGAAGATGGGCCGCTTCTACTCGTCCGCCGAATACGACATCCAGAAGATGATCGACTATCCGGGCGAGGTCCTGGAACTCGGCCGGTCCTGCATCGAGCGCGATGCCCGCAACACCGCGACCATGCAGATGCTGTGGCGGGGCATCGCCCTCTATGCCTATCACTACAACATTCAGGTGATGTTCGGCTGTGCCAGCCTTCCCGGCACCGATCCGGCGCAGCATGCCCAGGCGCTGTCCTATCTCCATCACCACCATCTCGCCCCGCCGGAAATCCGGGTGCGGGCGCTTCCGAGCCGTTACGTGAAGATGGATATGCTGGAGCCCGGCAGCTACGACCCGCGCAAGGCGCTGGCGCGCGTGCCGCCGTTGATCAAGGGTTACCTGCGGCTGGGCGGCTTCGTCGGCGACGGCGCCGTGATCGATCACGAGTTCAACAGCACCGACGTCTTCATCATCGTGAAAACCGAGCTGGTGACGGAGAAGTATATCCGCCACTACGAGCGCGGAATGCGTGAGTAGCGCGGCGGATATTCCTTTCGCCGTGACGTGGATCGGTTCTCCCCTGCGTGGCGCCTTCAGGCTCCTGAGCTATCTCCTGCTCACGCTTGTGTTGTTGCCGTTTCATCTGCTGGCGCTGGCGTTGCGCGTGACGCCGCTCATACGCTGGCTCCCGATGATGTATCATCGCACGGTCTGCGTGATCCTGGGAATCAAGGTCAAGGTGAACGGCGAGCGCTCGACGGTCACGCCGACGCTCTTCGTCTGCAATCACGTCTCCTATCTCGACATCGAAGTGCTGGGCGGCCTCATCCCTGGATGTTTCGTCGCGAAGGCCGAGGTGGCGACGTGGCCGTTCTTCAGCACCCTGGCCAAGGCCCAGCGCACCATCTTCGTCGAACGACGGTCGAACAAGACCAGCAGCAGTCGCGACGCGATGATGCAGCGGCTGAACACGGGCGACAACCTCATGCTGTTTCCCGAGGGGACCAGCAGCGACGGCACGCGGGTGTTGCCGTTCCGAAGCGCCCTGTTCGCCGTGGCGCAGCTCCGGCGCGACGACCGGCCCATCGTCGTGCAGCCGGTGGCGATCTCCTACACCCGCCTCGACGGCATACCGCTCGGCCGCTACTGGCGGCCGCTCTTTGCCTGGTTCGGCGATCTCGATCTGGTACCGCATCTCTGGCAGATGGTCTGTCTCGGCGAGACGCAGGCGGTGGTCACTTTCTTCCCGCCGATCGACATCGACCGGTTGGGCGACCGCAAGAAGCTGGCGGAATACTGCCATCGCCAGGTGTCGTCGGGCGTGCAGGCAGCGAATTCCGGCCGCCCCGAACTCATGGCCTCCCTGACCGAGCCGGTGCCGGCCGGCCTGCTCCCCTGAGGCCCCCTCGACCGTGGGGGGCGCCGGTGATAGAAACCCGCCGTTCCAGCACCGGAGACCGATGAAGGACGTCCGTACCGACGGGCAGCCCAAGCGCGTGTTCATCCGCACCTATGGCTGCCAGATGAATGTCTACGATTCCGACCGCATGGCCGACGTCCTGCGGCCGCTGGGCTATGCCCTGGCCGAGGGGCCCGAGCGGGCCGATCTGGTCGTGCTGAACACCTGTCACATTCGCGAGCATGCCTCGGAGAAGGTCTATTCCGAGTTGGGGCGCCTGCGCGCCGTCAAGACCGAGCGCCGGGCAGAGGGCCGCGACCTGACCATCGCCGTTGCCGGCTGCGTCGCCCAGGCCGAGGGCCAGGAGATCATCCGTCGCCAGCCCGCGGTCGACATCGTCGTGGGCTCCCAGGCCTATCACCGCCTGCCCGAACTGCTGGCGCAGGTGGCGCGCAAGGCGGCCGGAACCGATGCCGGCAGGCGGCAGCCGGGCGCAGGCGTTCTCGACACCGAGTTTCCGCCCGAGAGCAAGTTCGATCATCTGCCGTCGCCGCAGGGCATCCGCGCAGGTTCGGCTTTCCTCTCGATCCAGGAAGGCTGCGACAAGTTCTGCACCTTCTGCGTCGTGCCCTATACGCGCGGGATGGAATATTCGCGGCCGGTTTCGGCGGTACTCGCCGAGGCGCGTCAGCTCATCGAGGCGGGCGCGCTCGAACTCACGCTCCTGGGTCAGAACGTCAATGCCTACCACGGCGAGGGGCCGGACGGCTCGACCTGGTCGCTTGCGCGCCTGTTGCGCGCGATCGGCGAGATCGATGGCCTGGCGCGCCTGCGCTACACGACCTCCCATCCGCGCGACATGGACGACGACCTGATCGCCGCCCATGGCGAGGTGCCGCAGCTCATGCCCTACCTGCATCTGCCCGTGCAGTCGGGATCGAACCGCATCCTCGAAGCGATGAACCGTCGCCACGATCGCGATCTCTACCTGCGCATCGTCGAGCGGTTGCGCAACGCCCGTTCCGACCTCGCGTTGTCGTCGGACTTCATCGTTGGCTTTCCGGGTGAAAGCGATACCGATTTCGACGACACGATGCGGCTAATCGAGCAGGTGGGCTTCGCCTCCGCCTATGCATTCCGCTACAGCCGCCGGCCCGGCACGCCCGGGGCGGCACTTGTCGATCAGGTGCCTGAGAACGTGAAGGTGGCCCGACTTGCAGCCCTCCAGGCACTGGTCGGGAAGCAGGCGCGCGACTTCAACGAATCAAAGGCCGGTGCCATCGTGCCGGTGCTGTTCGCGGAGGCAGGCCGGAAGCTTGGCCAGATCATGGGCAAGACACCATGGCTTCAGTCGGTCTATGCCCAGGGGAGCCCGCGCCTGTTCGGCCACATCGTCGACGTCCGATTGATCAAGGGTTACGCCAACAGTCTCCTGGGTGAGATCGTCGTCGGTCCCTACGAGGTTGCCGCGTGAGCGACCAGGTCACGGGCGCGCGTGCTGCCGATGTCCGGCGCATGACCTTCGACAACAATACGCTGCTGGCCGTGCTCTACGGCAACCACGACCGCAACCTGGTGCGCATCGAGCAGCTGGCCAACGTGCAGCTCAGCGCGCGCGGCAACCAGCTCGCCATCTCCGGCACGCCGGACGACGCCGCGGTCGCGCAGAAGGCGATCTCCAGCCTTTACGAGCGGCTGAAGCGCGGCCTCACGATCGAGGGCGCCGACATCGATGCGGCCGTGCGTTTCGCGCGCAGCGGCGCCGAAGGCGGCGACTCCGAGAGCATCCGCACGCGCAAGCGCACCATCCAGGCGCGCACGCCCGGCCAGCGCGGCTACCTGACGGCGCTGCGCGAGCGCGACATGGTGTTCGCGCTGGGACCCGCCGGCAGCGGCAAGACCTATCTTGCGGTCGC
>JAGNNA010000361.1 GCA_017990895.1 Reyranella sp. | reverse complement strand
GCTTCAGGGTCGCGTCGCCGTCGACATTCGCCTCGTACTCGAAATAGCCGAGCCCGCCGGACGAGAGCATGACCCTCTTCAGCGCGAGTTCCTGGGCGAAGGCGAAGCTGGGGAACGCAAGAAGACCCACCAGGGCCACGACGTTCAGCAAAAGGCGCATGGTCTCTCCCGGTCGATGCGCACCCACCGTGCCCAGAGACTGTGACACGAGCGCGGCGGCGGCGCGACGAAACTACGGGTGCGTCCCGTACCTAGGAAAGCGCGTCCTTGAGGGCCTCGAGCGGCAGCAGCACGCAGTCCTGGCGGGCCTTGTGGGCGGCGACGGGGGCGAAGGCGTCGAAAGGTTCGTGGGTTTCGCCCGGTTCACGACCGAGGGCGCGTTCGGCGTCATGGCGCAGAAGGGCGACACCCGCGGCGTCCCGGCCGATGGCGACGGCCGAGAGGGCTGAGGCCGAGGCCTGACAGAGGAGGCAGCCGCGCACCTGGTGGCCGATCTCGGCGATGCGCCCTTCCCCGTCGAGGCGCACGTCGAGGATCACCCGATCACCGCACAGCGGGTTGTCGCGCCGCACCGTCTTCGTCGGAGTCTCCAGCTTGCCGGCGCCAATCTTGGCCTTGGCGAGCGCGACGATGCGCTCCTGGTAGAGCTGGTCGCTCATCGCAGGGTCTTTGCAGCGTGGGCGACGCCGGCCAAAAGGGCGTCGATGTCGCCATTGTCGTTGTACGGCGCCATCGAGACGCGCGTCGTGCCGTCGAGATCGAACCTGTCCATCAGTGGCTGCGCGCAATGATGGCCGGCGCGCACCGCCACGCCGAACGAATCGAGGGTCTGGGCCACGTCATGCGGGTGAACCCCGTCCAGCATGAAGGACACGACCGGGTAGCGGTTCTGCAGACCCGCAGGGCCAAAAATCTGCGTACCATCGATCTTCTGAAGGCCATCCATCAGGCGCTGCACAAGGTCCATCTCGTGATCGTGCGCGCCCGACCAGTCCAGCGCCTGCATCCAGGCACAGGCGGCGCCCAGGCCGATCCCCGGGCCGATCGCCGGCGTGCCTGCCTCGAAGCGGCGCGGCGACGGCGCCCAGGTCGTTTCGGCTAGGGTGACGCGGCCGATCATCGAGCCGCCGCCCATGAAGGGCGGCATGGCGTCCAGCAGTTCAGGCCGCCCCCACAGCGCGCCGATCCCGTTGGGCCCGTATGCCTTGTGGCCGGCGAACGCGTAGAAATCGATGCCGAGCGACGGCAGGTCGAGAGGCCCGTGCGGCGCACGTTGCGCGCCGTCGAGCATCACCTTCGCGCCGACGGCCCGCGCCGCCTCCACGACCGCCCGCACGTCGAGCAGCGCCCCCGTCACGTTCGAGACATGCGCCAGCGACACGAGCTTGGTCTTGGGCGTCAACAGGCGCGGCAAGGCCGAAAGGTCGATGCGGCCGTCGGTCGTGACCGGCAGCATGTCGAGCTCGATGCCAGAGCGCGATCGCAGCAACTGCCATGGCACGATGTTGGAATGATGCTCGAGTTCCGACAGCAGGATGCGGTCGCCGGCCTTCAGCAGTGAGCCATAGGAGAAGGCCACGAGATTGATCGCCGCCGTGCAGCCACCGGTAAAGATGATTTCCATGGTCGGCACGCCGAGGAAGGTCGCGACCTGGGCACGCGCATTCTCGTAGGCCTCGGTCGCACGCTCGGCCAGCCGATGCACGCCTCGCAGCACATTGGCGCGGCTGGTCGTCTCGTAGTGGCGCACCGCGTCCAGGACGGCGAGCGGCGTCTGCGCCGAGGCGCCATTGTCGAGATAGTGGACGGGCAGACCGTCGATGATCTCGGAGAGGATCGGGAACTGGCCGCGAACGGCGGCGACGTCGAAGCTCATGATTAAGTCTTCTCGCTGGAACGCGCCCGCCACGCGGCCAGCGCTTCGGGCGTGTCGATGTCGGTGATCGCCGCCTCGCCCGTCATCTCGACCTCGCAGACGAGATCGGCATGCTCGCCGATCAGATGCTTGGCGCCGCTGTCGCCCGACAGGCTGCCCATCTCGGCGAAGAAGCGGTGCGCCCACAGGACGGGATTGCCGCGCTTGCCGCCGACCGTCGGCACGCAGATCGAGCGGCCTTCGACGGGGCTGAAGGCAGCCATCAGCCGATTGAGCAGCGGCGCCCCCACTCCGGGCATGTCGCCCAGCTGGACGATGGCGGCATCGACAGTCGGTCCGAGTGCGGCGATTCCGGTGCGCACCGAGGTGCTGAGCCCGTCGGCGAAATCTGGGTTGATGACGAAGCGCACGCGCGACTTCGGTGGAATCGCCTTCTCGATCGCAGGTCGGATCTCGCCGGCCATGTGGCCCAGCACGACGACGACCTCGACCGCCTGGGAGGCGAGCGCCGCCTTCACCGCATGAACGACCAGCGGCGCCCCTTCGGCATCGGCCAGCAGCTTGTTTGGCCCGCCCATGCGGGTGGAGCGGCCGGCAGCCAGCACCAGCACCGCTACTCGTGGCGCCTGCTGCGGCCCGGCCTCCTCTGCGTCCGTATCGTCCCGAGGCTGCGGTCGCGTAGGAATTTCCGCCAGCAAGCCGCCCGATCCCATGCGGACGATCTCCGCGCGGCCGACCGGCAGGCGCGCCGCCAGCCGCTCCAGTACCATGTCGAAGCCGTTGTATTTCGGCGACTTGGCGCAGCCCGGCAGGCCCAGTACGGGCTTGCCGTCGAACTCGCCAGTAAGCAGGAGATTGCCCGGATCGACCGGCATGCCGAAATGGATAACCTTGCCGCCCGCCGCCTCGATGCCGGCCGGCACCACGTCGTGCCGGTCGACGATCGCCGAGGCGCCGGCGATGAGAAACAGGTCGCAGCCCTCGGACTTCAGTTCAGCCAGCGCAGAGGCGATCGCCCTGGAGTCGTGCGCAACGCGTCGCTCGCCCTTCAGCGTGCTGCCGAGTGAGTTGAGACGCTTCGTCGTGGTACCGACCGCCTTGTCGAGAACCTTGTCCCGCGTGCCCGGCAGCCTCGTTTGGACGAGGCCTGCGCGCATCGCCCGGAACGGGGCCACCGAGACCATTGGGCGGTTCGCTTCCTTGGCGACCGCGATAGCTCGCGCGACGGCTGTGCGTGGCGCACCGTAGGGAATGATCTTGACCGTCGCCACCATCTGGCGCGGCTCGACCCGTGCGAAAGGCGGTAGGGTGGCGACCGTCACGGATTCGTCCAGCTCGTTCAGCGCGTCGATGCGCTCCTGGTCGAGCACCGCGAGCCCGGCCTCGCGCGCGAAATGATTGCAGCGGCCGGTGAAGGCCGCCGTGACATCGATCCCCTCGCCCGCCAGAGCCCGTGCAACCGTCGCGGCCGCCTCGTCCTCGTGCATGTCGTCGGCATCGAGACGCGCGGCAACGACCGTAGAGACACCAGCTTGTTTCAGACGTGCGATATCCTCGGTCGAGAGAACCCGGCCCTTGGCGAAGTTGATGCCGTCGGCGCGCCAGCTGTGCGCCAGGATGGCGCCGATGGCCTCGTCGATCGGTGTCTCGCCGAATCTCACGCCGCAGCGACCTTAGGCGCAGACAGGGCTTCGAGGCGACGCGCACGGACCTCGATGATCTGGCCGAGGATCGACACGGCGATCTCGGCCGGCGACTTGGCGCCGATGTTGAGGCCGACCGGACCGTGCACGCGCGCGAACATCTCCTCGGTGATGCCGACCTCTGCCAGCCGCTCCTTGCGCTTCGCGTGGGTCCGCCGGCTGCCCAGCGCGCCGATGTAGAAGACGTCGGACTTCAGCGCCGCTTCGAGCGCCGGATCGTCGAGCTTGGGATCGTGGGTCAGGGTCACGACGGCAGTCGAGCCGTCGAGGCCCATCGCCTGGAAGGCTTCGTCGGCCCAGTCCTGGATGATCTTCACGCCGGGGAAGCGCTGCGTCGTCGCCCAGGCACCGCGCGGATCGACGACGGTGACGTCGAACTCGAGCATGGCGGCCATCGGCGCCAGCGACTGCGCGATATGGACCGCCCCCACGATCACCAGCCGCGGCGGCGGCACGTAGACGTTCAGGAAGATCTTGGCGCCGCCAATGTCCACTGTCTCGCTCTTGCCAATATCCATGGCGCGCCGGCCGGCCGCGAGGATCTCGGCGTCACCGGCCAACTCGCCTTTCGCATCGTCGCGATAGACAAGGACTTCGGCCGCATCGCTGAGGCGGGTGGCGAGCGTCACCGCCCGCCGCTTGGTGCGCGCTTCCTGGAGGGCAGCGAGGGTTTCGGCTTTCATCGGATCAGTTCACTTTCTCGACGAAGACCTGAACCTTGCCGCCGCACGCCAGGCCGACGTCCCAGGCCTGCTCGTCGGTGACGCCGAAATCGAGCAGTCGCGGCTTACCGTCCTTGATCGCATCGAGCGCTTCCTTGACGACGGCGCCTTCGATGCAGCCGCCGGAGACCGAGCCCACCATGTTGCCGGAATCGTCGACGCCGAGCTGGCTGCCCACCGGGCGCGGCGAGGATCCCCAGGTGACGATCACGGTGGCGACGGCGACGCCCTTGCCGTCGGCCTTCCACTTGCCGACCTGATCGAGAACTTCCAGCGCATCGCTCATGGTCTACTCCTTGCGAAGTTCGGTCTGCCAACCCGACAGGCGTTTGTCAGCGCCGACGGTGCGGGCGCCCAGCGCCGCGATCAGGCCGGACAGGCTCTCCAGATTGTGGACCGGCCTGAATTCGTCGACATGGGGCAGTATGGCCTTGTTGCCCTGAGATTTGGGCTCGTACCCACCATATCGCAAGAGCGGGTTGAGCCAGATCATGCGCGAGCAGGACTTATGCAAGCGCTCCATTTCCTCATCCAAGCCGGACGCGCCTTCGCGATCGAGCCCGTCGGTGATGAGGAGAACCACCGCGCCCTGTCCCAACACGCGGCGCGACCACTTGTTGTTGAACTCGTGCAGCGCCTGTCCGATGCGCGTGCCGCCCGACCAGTCCTCGACCTGCGACGAGGCCTTCTGCAGGGCGATGT
>JAGNNA010000051.1 GCA_017990895.1 Reyranella sp. | reverse complement strand
CCTCAAAGCCGTCTGCCACATTGAGACACGTACTGTATCCGGCCGCGGCCATGGCTTTCGCCGCCGCGACCGACCTCACTCCGCTTCGACACAGAAAGAGCAGCGGGACCGTCTTGTCCGCCAGCGCCTCCGAAAGCGCGCCGACGAAATCCGGATTGACCTGCATGCTCGGGAAGACCTGCCACTCGACCAGGCCCGGCTTCTTGTCCAGGCCGGCAAGGTCGGGCACGCCCACATAGTTCCACTCGGCGCGCGTACGCACGTCGATCAGGATCGCATCCTTGAGTTCACCGAGAATCTTCCAGGCAACTGCAGGAGTGACGTCGCCAGCGTAGCCGGCTGCGGGGGACACTTCGAATGTGTCTGCGATCTTGTTGTCTTTCGACATGGCCCCCGCTTTCATTCGTCGAAGCGAGGCGTTGTCCGGCGAGCCAGCAATCGAAGGCGACACACAACACGGCAAGAGGGAACGAGGGATTTTCAGCGAGCGTCGCTTATGGGACGCTTCATCTTCTTATCGATCGTCGAACTTGCGAAGCGTTGTGTACCTGTCTCCCTCGTTCGTCGTTCGATGGAGAGGAATCCCCTCTTCTCCATCTGGCTCGCGATCCAAGCGCCCCACGCCCCGTCGCGATGTCGTGAGTCTTATCCAGACTCTCCGAAGCGCGCAAACGATTCACACGCAGAACACCACACGCTATTCAGCCACTTCGTGGTGTGACTCGATTGACAAGTTGTTCGAGTCGTTTTTGCGACTCGCGCGTCTCGTTGCGCCGCTCAATATCTAGCGCTCGGCACCGCTCATCATTCGATAAATTCGAATCGTATGTCGGTCGGCCAATCGACCACCAAGCGATCATTGGAGAAAAGCGCCGAGATTTTTTTTAACGCCTGTCATCGGCGCAAAAGAAAACGCCGCTCGGAAGGAGCGGCGTTCACAAAGTCTGAAACGAGAATGAAGAAAGCGTCAGGCCATCGCCTTGATGCGCGCCGACAGACGCGACACGCGGCGCGAGGCGGCGTTCTTCGTCACGATGCGCTTGGTGGCGCCCCGCTGGATCTCCGGCTGCGCCAGACGCAGCGCCTCCCGGGCGGCCGTCTTGTCGCCGGACGCAATCGCCTCTTCGACCTTCTTGACCGATCCCCGGACGCGGCTGCGGCGGGCCGTATTCACGGCGGTGCGACGCTCGGTCTGGCGGGCGCGCTTCTCGGCCGACTTGTGATTAGCCATGTTAGTCCTCGTTATTCGAAGGGCGCGCTTATACGGGCCGTATCCGGGCCGGTCAAGCGCGCCAGAACCGCCAGATCAGCAGTGTTTCCAGCCTGGCTTACGCTTCTCGGCGAAGGCGGCCATGCCCTCGGACCGGTCGTCGAAGGCAAAAGTTGCGTGAAAGGTCCTGCGCTCGAAACGAACACCCTCCGAAAGGGTCGTTTCGAAGGCCCGGTTGACTGCCTCCTTGGCGACCATGGTGGCGGGCAGCGACATGGCGGCGATCTTCTCGGCCGTGGCGATGGCGTCGTCCATCAGCTGCGCCAGCGGCACGATGCGGCTGACCAGGCCGCAGCGCTCGGCCTCGGCCGCGTCCATCATGCGGCCGGTCAGGACCATGTCCATGGCCTTCGACTTGCCGACGAAGCGCGGCAGGCGCTGGGTGCCGCCCGCGCCGGGGATGGTGCCCAGCGTGATCTCGGGCTGCCCGAATTTCGCGTTGTCGGCAGCGATGATGAAGTCACACATCATGGCCATCTCGCAGCCGCCACCCAGGGCATACCCCGCGACCGCGGCGACGATCGGCTTGCGGACCTGGCTCACCTTTTCCCAGCCGACGGTGATGAAGTCCTGCAGGAAGACGTCCTGGTAGGTCTTCTCCTTCATCTCCTTGATGTCGGCGCCGGCCGCGAAGGCCTTGTCGCTTCCGGTGAGCACCATGCAGCCGATGCCAGGATCGGCCTCGAACCCATCGAGTGCCTGGCCAAGCTCGCGCACCAGATCGGCGCAGAGAGCGTTCAGGGCCTTCGGCCGGTTCAGCCGGATGATCCCGACCCGGCCCCTGGTTTCGGTCTGGATGTTCTCGTATGCCGTGGTCATTGCTCTTTCCTCCTCAGGTCGGGTCTCAGCGCTGGCAGCGGGCGCAGTAGAAGGTCGATCGGCCGGCCTGCACGAGCCGGCGCACCGTCTGGCCGCAGTCGCGGGTCGGGCAGGCAATGCCGGCCCGGTCATAGACGTTGAAGCGTGTCTGGAAATAGCCGAGTTCGCCGCCCGGCTGAACATGGTCCCGCAGCGTCGATCCGCCGTCCTCTATCGAACGGTTCAGCACGCGCTTGATCGCCTCGACGAGGCGGCCCGCCCGTTCCCCCTTAACCGTGTGGGCGGAGCGGCGCGGCGAGATGCCGGCCAGGAACAGCGCTTCGCATGCGTAGATGTTGCCGACGCCCACCAGGGTCTTCTGGTCGAGCAGCGCCGCCTTGATCGGCGTCCTGCGGCCGGCGAGGCGGGCGGCCAGCACGTCACCGGTAAAGGCGTCGTCCAGCGGCTCCGGTCCCAGGCTCTTGAAATACTTATGGCCGGCCACCGCCTCGTCCGCCGCCAGAACCATCAGCCCGAAGCGGCGGGCGTCGTTGAAGCGGACCTGCCAGCCATCGTCCATGTCGAATACGACATGGTCGTGCCGGTCGAGTGGATGGCCGGCGGCGCTCTCGGCATCGTGCAGGGTCATGCGGCCCGACATGCCAAGATGGACGATGAGGGTTTGGGCGTCGTCGAGCCGGATCAGCAGGTACTTCGCCCGCCGGTCGATGCCGGTGACGGTACGGCCCTCGACCCTGGCGGCGAACTTCGCCGGCAGTGGCACCCGGAGATCGGGTCGGCGCTGCAGCAGCCGGACGATGCGCCGGCCGACCAGACGCGGCATCAGCCCGCGCCGGACGGTCTCGACCTCGGGCAGTTCAGGCATCGGCCTTCGGTTGGGGGGGCGGCAGCGGCGGGCGGTTGCCGAACAGCGCACTGCCGACGCGGACATGGGTGGCGCCCATGCGGACCGCCGTCTCGTAGTCGGCGCTCATGCCCATGCTGAGCTTCGCCAGACCGTTGCGGGCCGCCATCTTCGCCAGCAGCGCGAAGTGCAGGGCTGGCTCCTCGTCGACCGGTGGGATGCACATCAGGCCGACGACCGGCAGCTTGTACTCGTCTCGACAGAGCGCGACGAAAGCATCGACGTCCTTCGGCAGAATGCCGGCCTTCTGCGGCTCCTCGCCGGTGTTGACCTGGATATAGCAGGCCGGCCGGCGGCCCAGACGCTCCATCTCCTTGACCAGGGCCGCGGCCAGCCGATCGCGGTCGACCGACTGGATGACGTCGAACAAGGCCACTGCATCGCGCGCCTTGTTGGTCTGGAGGGGGCCGATCAGGTGCAGTTCGAGATCGGGCCAGGCCGCCTTCAATTCGGGGAACTTGCCCTCGGCTTCCTGCACGCGGTTCTCGCCGAACACGCGGTGGCCGACCTCCAGCAGTTCGCGGACCCGGTCCGCGCCATGGGTCTTCGAGACGGCGACGAGGGTGACGTCCGACGGCGAACGGCCCGAGGCCCGCGCGGCCTCGGCGATGCGGCCTGAGATCTCGGCGAGACGATCCGCACCGCTGCTCATGCGTCGAGACCGGCGCGCGCGAGCAGGGCTTCCTCGTTGTTCGGATCGGCGGCCAGGGCGGCGTCGAGGGTTTCGCGGGCGCGGTCGAGCTCGCCCAGCGCCGCGAGGCAGATGCCATAGTGAGCCAGCAACCGCGTATCGTCCGGCAGGGCGCGCAATGCCTGCTCATGGTGCGGGCGTGCTTCGGACGCAAGTCCCAGGCCCATCAGGGCGCGTCCGTAATTGGTCTGCACGAAGGGCTCGTCGGGCGACAACTTCGCGGCCTTCTTCAGGACCCGCCGCGCATCGTCGAAGCGCTTGAGGCCGAGAAGCGCCAGCCCCTGATTGTTCATCGCCCGGGCATCACCGGCGACTGCCTTGAGGTAGGGCTCCAGGACCCGGATGGCCTCCTCGAAGCGCCCGGCCTGGATGTGCAGGTTCGAGAGCTGGAGGATCGCCTCCTGGTCGAGCGGGTTGCGTTCCAGGACTTTCCCGAGGATGCCGGCGGCCTGTTCGGTCTGGCCCGCTGCGGCCCGGGCCAGCGCCAGGGTGCTGTAGGCCTGGCCGAAGGCCGGATCGAGCTGGAGCGCCTTTTCGATCGCCGGGATGGCGTCGCTCGGGCGGCCGCTGAAATAGAGGACGTAGCCCAGCGCATGGTTCAGCGTGGCGCTGGCCGGCGCCAGTTCGAGGGCGCGGCCTGCCTCGGCAATGGCTTCGTCGTAGTGGCCGAGGGCGGCCAGGGACAGCGCGCGGTCGCCCAGGATCTGGCCGCGGCGCTCGGCATTGTCGCCGGCATCTTCCAGCGCCATGTCGAAGACCTCGATGGCGGCCGAATACCGGCCCAGCCGGTAGAGAGCATAGCCCAGCATGTTGCGGGCGCGCGCCTGCAGGGGCTTCAGCGCCTCGGTCCCATGTTCATGGATGGCGCGGTCGACGTTGGCCACGAATTCCGACAGTTCGCGCTCGGCGGCTGCAAAGCGGCCGGTATCCATGTGGACCGAGGCCAGCGCCAGACGCGCTTCGACATGGGTGGGCGCCTGGCGGACCGTGTCGCGGAAGCGGCGCGCCGCCTCGTCAAGATTGCCGAGACGACGGGCGGCGAGGCCGAGATTGTAGAGCAGCATCGGCTCGTTCGGATCCTTCGCCACCGCCTTGCGCCACAGGCCCTCGGCTTCCTTCACGGCGCCGCGCTGCGACAGGCAGACGGCGAGATAGTGCAGGATGTCGGGGCGGTCGCCGTGCCGGACGCGCGCGCTCTTGAACAGCAGCTCGGCACGGTCGTACCAGCCCGCCCGCAGATGCTGCAGGCCTGTCTGGAGATCAGGGTCGGGTTGCGGCGGGCCGTTGGGCCGGGTGGGGGGCGCTATCGCCATGCCGGGCTGTGTAGACCCGCCTCACGGCCAAGGCTAGACGAAACGGCATGGTGAAGGACGCCGACCTGTTTGCCGCCGCAATTGCCGGCGTGAAGCCGCTGAAGCGAAAGCGGGCCGCCGCGTCGCGCGTTCCGGCGGTGGAAGCCAAGGCAGGGGCTAGGACAGCCGGCAAGCCGGCCGTGGGCAAGCCGGCGGCGGTCCCGCCGCCGATCCTGATCTCGAGATCCCGGCCGCAGACGGTCAGGCCTAGTGTTCCCGAGCTGTCGCCGGACGGCCGCCAGTTCGACCGCGACGTTTCGCGGGCCCTCTCGCGGCGCAAGCTGGCGCCGGAAGCGACCATCGACCTGCACGGCATGACGCTGGCGGCGGCGGAGCGGGCCGTGACCCGGTTCCTCGATAGGACCTCCTCCCAGGACCTCCGTGTGGTGCTGGTGGTGACCGGCAAGGGCCTGCGCGAGGAGGGCGGCCGCACGATCGACGGCCGCATTCGCGGCGAATTCGTGGGCTGGCTCAATCGCGGCGACAATCGCGAGCGGGTGCGGGCGGTCCGCGCCGCCCATGCCCATCATGGCGGCACAGGCGCCTTCTACCTGCTGCTGCGCCGGCGCTCCTCGGCCAGCAGCCGTTCCTTGCGCGCCACGCCCCAGCGATAGCCGGTCAGCGCGCCGCTCGATCCGACGGCGCGATGGCAGGGGATGACCACGGCGGCCTGGTTGGTCGCGCAGGCCCGCCCCACCGCGCGCGCCGCCCTGGGCTCGCCGATGCTGCGGGCGATCTCGCCATAGGTGCGGGTCTCGCCCGCCGGGATCTCGGTCAGCGCCTTCCACACCTTCCACTGGAAGGCCGTACCGACGATGTCGAGCGGCACGTCGGGGGCATCGAGCGCCGTCGGTTTCCGGCCGTAGAGCCGTGACAGCACCGCCGTCACGCGCGGGCCGAGGACGGCGTCGTTGCGCTGGATCTCGGCGGCGGGAAAGTCCTGCTTCAGGCTCTTTTCCAGCGAACGGTCGTCGTCGCCCAGGAACACCGCGGCGATGCCCTTCCCGGTCGCGGCCACCAGGACGCGGCCATACTCAGAGTCGGCCATCGTGTAGTCGATATGGGCGCCTGCGCCGCCCCGTGCGTAGGTCGCCGGCGTCATGCCGAGAGCCTTGTCGCTGCTCTCGTAAACGCGGCTGGGCGAGCCGTAGCCCGCCCCATAGAGCGCGTCGGCCACCGTAGCGCCGCCACGGAGCGCACTGCGGAAGCGCTCGCGCTTGCGCGCGACCAGCCAGTCGCGCGGGGCAACGCCCAGCTCGGCCAGGAAGCGCTTGCCCAGCGCACCGCTCGACAGGCCGACCTTGCGCGCCACCTCGGCAAGCGATGGCGGCGTGTCGGCATCGGCCGCATCGAACAGCGCGCAGGCGCGCGCCACCGGCCGGCTGAGGCCGACATCCGCTTGCCAGTCGCGCGGCTTGCACCGCTTGCATGCACGGAAACCCGCCGCCTCCGCCGCCTCGGGCGAGGCGTGGAAGTCGACGTTGTGGCGCAGGGGGGGGCGGGCCGCGCACGACGGCAGGCAATAGACCCCGGTTGTCTTGACCGAGAACCAGAACCTGCCGTTGTAGACGCGGTCACGCCGCTGGACGGCGTGCCAGCAGGTGTCCGGATCGGGAAGAAGGGAAGTGGCGAGGGCCACGGCGGGAAACGAAAAAGGATGTTGGGTCATGGCGCGATCAAAGCACCACGACCCTAACCTGCTCTATCCGGCGCCCGCCGGCAATTCCGGTCTAGGACCAGAAGCGCTTGGTGGCCTCGAACTGGGCGGTCGCCCGGTCGATGCCGATATCCCGCAGCAGTCGCTCGTCCAGTTGGGCCAACTGATTTCGCGAACGGGCCAGCTCGGCTCGGGTCATGACTTTCTCGATCCCGACCGCAACCGTACCCGCCAGCAGCGCGACGGCGCGGCCGAACGAGAAGGAGGGGACATCCGCGCGGGCGATCCGCACGTTGGACACGATCGACATGACTTAGCTCCGCTTGAGGCGATTGGGCCGAGGATCGGCAGTTGCGCCTCGTTTCTGACCTGAATTTGCTGTAACCTGTACATACTTGCAAAGGATGAAAGCTCGGGGGAGGCATAGAATTTCTATGAGCGTGTGTCCTAGATGAGCCGTTCGCAACTACCGTTGAATGCCCTGCGCGCCTTCGAGGCCGCCGCCCGTCACGCGAGTTTCACCCACGCCGCCGAGGAGCTTCACGTCACCCAGGCCGCCGTCAGCCACCAGGTGAAGGCGCTCGAGGAGAGGCTCGGTGTCGCGCTTTTCGTGCGCCGTCCGCGCGGCCTCGAGATCACCAGCGAGGGCGAGGCGCTGCTGCCCGATCTGCGCGATGCGTTCGACCGCATGACCAACGCGCTGGAGCGGGTCGGCCGCAAGGCCAACTCCGGCACGCTGAACGTCAGCCTCGTCACGACCTTCGCGCTGGGCTGGCTGGTGCCGCGCCTGCATCGCTTCCAGGCCAAGCATCCCGAGATCGAAGTGCGCATGACGACGAGCCAGAAGCGCGTCGATTTCGCCCGCGAGGATGTCGACTGCGCGATCAGGTTCACCGTGCAACCGGAGCCCGAACTGCATGCAACGAGGCTGTTCAGCGACGTGCTGACGCCGCTCTGCGGCAAGCGCTATCACGACAAGCTGAAGACGCTCGACGACCTCAAGCGCGTGCCCTTCATCGACATGACGCACGATCCCGAATGGCCGATCTGGCTGCGCGCCGTCGGCCTCGGCGACTTCAAGCCCAAGCGCGTCCTCACCTTCGACTCGACGATGATCGCGGTCGAGGCGGCGATGGAGGGCGCGGGTGTGGCGGTCGGTCCACCACAACTCTTCCGCGAGGAGCTGGCCGAGGGCCGTCTGTTCCAGCCGTTCGAGCAGATCGTCGACAGCGGCAAGGCCTGGTGGTTCGTCTGCCCGCCCGCTTCGGTCAGCCGGCCCAAGACCAAGGCCTTCGAGGAATGGCTGGTCGAGGAGCTGGCCGCGCCGCAGGCCCGGACCGTGCGCCCGGCGCTCGCGCCCGCCGCCCGGCGCTGAGGCGCCTGCGAGAAATTCTAATGGTTGGAGGGTCAGTCGGACGGGTAGCGATGCTGCCCGCCGAACACGTCCTCGACCCTGAGCGCGCCGGGATCGTCGGCCAGATAGGAGGGTCCGACGGGGACTTTTCCGTGACCGCCGGGCACGTCGAGCACGTAGGTCGGCTGAGCGAGGCCGGAGAGGCGGCCGCGCAGGGCCTTCATCAGCGCCTGACCCTCGGCGATCGAGACCCGGAAGTGGCCCGTGCCGCGCACCAGGTCGGGATGGTGCAGGTAGTAGGGCTTCACGCGGGCCGTCACGAGGGCGCGCATCAGCTGCTCAAGGGTCTCGACGGTGTCGTTCACGCCCTTCAGCAACACCGTCTGGCCCATCAGCGGCAGGCCGGCATCGGCCAGGCGTGACAGGGCGGCGCGCGTGGAGGGGGCGAGCTCCCGGGCATGATTGCAGTGGACGGCCAGCCAGACAGTGACTCGGCCGGGCTTCAGCGCACGCACCAGCTCCTCGGTGACCCGGTCGGGATCGACGATCGGAACGCGGCTGTGCAATCGGACGACCGCGACGTGCGGGATCGCGTCGAGTGCCGCCATCAGCTTGGCGAGGCGGCGCGGCGCGAGCATCAGCGGGTCGCCGCCGGTCAGGATCACTTCCCAGATTTCCGGCCGGCTGCGGATATAGGCAAGCGCCGACGCCATCTCTTCGGCCGAGAGGGCCTCGCCGCCGGGGCCTACCTTTTCGCGGCGGAAGCAAAAGCGGCAATAGACCGGGCAGACATGCAGTGGCTTCAGCAGCACCCGGTCGGGATAGCGATGGACGATGCCCTTCACCGGCGACCGCGCCTCGTCGCCGATCGGATCGGCCAGTTCGCCCGGCGCGACCTCGACCTCGGCGCCACTCGGAACGAACTGCCGGGCGATCGGATCGTCGGCCAGGCGCGAGCGGTCGATCAGCGCCACCATCTCCGACGTGATGGCGATCGCCATGGACTGCGCGGCGTCCTGCAGCCGCGGGTCGGGGGACAGGAGGCCCTCGCTTTCGAGAGCTTCCAGGGAACGCAGCGTCGGCATGGCGGCGCCGGGATAGTCGCCACGGCCGCGTGAGTCCAGCGGCCCTTCAGGTCCAGCGGCCTCTCAAGTCCAGCGAGCCGTATCGGCGCGGTCGACGGCGGTCAGAAGGGTCGCGGTGGACACGACGGTCCAGTCGCAGAGATCGTAGCGACGGCTGAGCTTCTCGCGCACTGCGGATTCGGCCGCCCCCTCGGGCAGCTTCGATCGCTCCCACATGGCGAGGTTGGGCCGGCGGGTCAGCAGCAGACTGCGCACGCCGCCGTGCAGGCTCCCGCCCGTGACCTCGTCCGGCGTCTTGCCGGTGCGGTCGCCGGTCGCCTGCCAGAGGCCGATCACCTGCGAATCGTAGGCGCCCTCGAAGCCGGGCCAGGCCGCGGCGCAGAGGTCGAGGAATTCCGGCCAGTTCGGTTCGGGCACGGCGAACCAGCGGAAGGCATAGTTGCCTTGGCGGGTCGGCGGCACGGTGTCGGTTGGACGCAGTGTCGGCACCATGGCCTCGCTGGTCACGGCGCGAATGTCGCCCCGGGCGGCCAGCAGCGCCTGCTCGGCGGCGGCAGCCGTGATTCCTTGCGGCCAGACGCTGATCGCCTGTACCTCGTCGCGCGGCCGGCCGATCTGGCTGCGCCAGGCGCCGTAGAGCCGGCCGCCGGCCTCTGCAATACGTCGCGCGCCATCGGTGCCAAGCCGATCCGCTACGGCCTGCCAGCGACGCGGCGCGGCGTCGATGCGGTGATGGACGAAGGTGGCGCTCACGCCACGACTTCGTGGCGGCTCAGGGTGAAGCCCTCGTAGCCGCCGGCCGAGATCGCGTCGCAGTGCTTCTTGTAGCGGTCGAAGCCGCCGACATAGGGCATGAACACGCGCGGCTTGCCGGGAATGTTGGCACCCACGTACCAGGAATTGGCCAGCGGATAGAGCGTGCTGTCGGCCACTTCGTTGACGTGCGTCACCCACTCGCTCTCGGCCTTGGCTGTCGGCTCGATGCGGTCGAGCTGGTGCTTGCCGAGATGGTCGATCGCATCGGCGATCCAATCGACGTGCTGCTCGATGCTGGCGATCATCTGGGTCTTCACGCCCGGGCTGCCGGGGCCGGTGACGATGAACATGTTGGGGAAGCCCGCGACCATCAGGCCGAGATAGGTGAGCGGCCCGCCTTCCCAGTGCTGGCGCAGCACCTCGCCATCGCTGGTGCGGATGTCGATCTCGTTCAGCGCGCCGGTCATGGCGTCAAAGCCCGTGGCGAAGGCAATGGCGTCGAACTCGTACTCTGCGCCCGAGTTCAGCCGCACGCCCTTGGGCGTCAGCTCCTTGATCGGATCGGAGCGCACGTCGACCAGCGACACGTTCGGCCGATTGTAGGTCTCGTAATAATTGGTATCGAGGCAGAGGCGCTTGGTGCCGATCGGATGATCCTTGGGCGCCAGCAGCTCGCCGGTGCGCTTGTCCTTCACGATCGAGCGGATCTTGTTGCGCGCGAACTCGGACGCGGTGTCGTTGGCTTCCTTGCTCACCAGCAGGTCGGTGTACGAATAGAGATAGCTGATCGAGCCGCCGGCCTGCCACTTGGCTTCATAGGTCTTGGCGCGCTCCTCGGGCGTCGCCTCCATGGTCTTCTGGGTCGGCTTGGGATGGCCACCGATCGCGAACGGCGTCTCCATCGCAGCGGCACGGCGCTCCTTGTAGTTGGCCTTGTGCGGATCCTCCCGGTCCGGCGTCATCGGCCCGTTGCGCGCCGGCAGGCTGAAGTTGGCGGTGCGCTGGAACACGGTGAGTTGCTTGGCCTGCTGGGCGATGATCGGGATCATCTGCACGCCCGACGAACCGGTGCCGATCACGCCGACCCGCAGGCCGGTGAAGTCGACGCCCTCATGCGGCCACAGGCCGGTGTGGTACCACTTGCCCTTGAAGTCGTGGATGCCCTTGAAGTCAGGCACGCGCGGCGTCGAGAGATTGCCCGCCGCCATCACGACGTAGCGTGCCTTGATCGTCTCGCCGTCCTTCGTGACCAGCGTCCATTCATTCGTCTTGCTGTCGAATACAGCCGACTGGATGCGCGTGTTGAGCTGAACGTCGCGGCGCAGGTCGAAGCGGTCGGCGACGTGGTTGATGTACTTCAGGATCTCGGGCTGCGTGCCGTAGCGTTCCGGCCACTTCCATTCCTGCTGCAGCTCGTCTGAAAAGCTGTAGGAATACTCGAGGCTCTCGACGTCGCAGCGTGCGCCAGGATAGCGGTTCCAGAACCAGGTGCCGCCGATGCCGGAGCCGGCTTCGTAGGCCCGGACCTTGAGGCCGAGCCTGCGCAGGCGATGGATGGCGTAGAGGCCTGCCAGTCCGCCGCCGACGATCGCGACATCGAGGGGGGCGACATCGGGCTGGCGAGGTGCGGGCGCGTGGGAAGCATCGGGCATGCGACGGCTCCTGTTCTGAATTTTTGCTCTGCGAGAGATGTCCGGTGGCTTGCAGAATCAGCGTCGACCCGACCGTTCGTTTTGGCAAGCGCGGCTCGCACGGATGCGGAACTGGCGGTGCGTCATGCAGTGCGCGCGTTGCTGCAAGGCAAGGCTCTCGCGCGAAGATCGTTGGCCCGCCGATTGTTTCGGCCTTATGCTTTTTTTATGACGACAGCGCGAAACCCCGGTTGAGAACGGCAGGATAGGTCGTGGATCAGTCGGTGCCGCCGCCCGCCCTGAAGACATCGCCCGTATCACCGGCAATCGGCGTAACCCCTCCTGCGCGGGTGAGTCGGACTTCCGGCATCGTGCGGGTCCTGCTGCGGCCACGCTTCATCGTCATCGGTTTCCTGCTGCTCGCGGCGGTGGCCTATGGCGGCCGCGAGGTCCATCTGCGTCTCACCCATGTCTACGAATACGATGCCCGGGTGACCGCCGACATCGTGACGGTGTCAAGTCGCGCCGAGGGCTGGATCGTCGATCTCGCTGTGCGCGAGGGCCAGCGGGTCGAGGCCGGGCAGATCCTCGTGAAGATCGACGATCGCGCGGCCAAGCTGCGGGTCGACGGCCTGAAAGCGCAGATCGAGGGCGTGCGGGTCGAGCGGGCGCGCCTGCGCGCCGAGCGCAAGCTCGATCAGAACCAGGCAGACGCCGCGATGCGCACCCGCACGTCGACCATAATGGTCCGCGAGAAGGCACGGGCAGCGCTGCAGGCCGACCTCGATTTCGCCAGACTCGAACTCGATCGCAGCCGGACGCTGTTCGCCAGCAAGGTCATCAACGAGCGGCAGCTCCAGATGGCGCAGGCGGCGGTCACGAAGCTCGAGATCCAGATCCTCCAGCTCCAGGCCGAGCACGAGCAGGCCGAGGGCAGCCTCGGCGAGGCACGGGTCGGCCATGACAGGCTGGGGGTGATCGATGCCCAGATCGAGGCGCTGACCCATCAGGTCGCCGTGCTGGCGGCGCAGATGCGCCAGCAGCAGGTCGATGTCGAGGACCGCACGATCAAGAGCCCGATCCCGGCCGTGATCGATCGCACCTTCACCCTGCCCGGCGAATATGTGGCGGCAGGCCAGCGCATACTGCTGCTGCACAATCCGGACGAGGTCTGGGTGGAGGCGAACATCAAGGAGACTCAGGTCGGCAAGCTGAAGCTCGGCCAGACCGTGCGCGTCTCGGTCGACGCCTATCCAAACGAAACTTTCGTCGGCAAGGTCGGCCGCATCGGCAGCGCCACGACGGCGCGCTTCGCGCTCCTGCCGACGCCCAACCCGTCGGGCAACTTCACCAAGATCACGCAGCGCGTGCCGGTGAAGATCGACATGGTCCAGATGCCGAAGCCGCTCACGCCCGGCATGATGGTCGAAGTCGAAATTGACATTCGGTAGGGCCATGACCCCTCCGTCGGCGAAGCCGCCGACACCTCCCCATTTGAATGGGGAGGAGTTCAAATGCTTTCTTTCCCATTCAAATGGGGAAGTGCCCCGTCTTACGGGGCGATGGGGTCATGATCCATGACGGCCGCGGCTGTCCCCCTGCAGACCGCCGCCGCGCTGACAGAACGCTACGGCCCTTCCTATCGCTGGCTGGTCACCATCACCGGCATGATGGGCGTCGTGTCGATGGTGCTCGCCATGACCACGGTGAACGTGGCTGTGCCCGACGTGATGGGCGCCTTCGGTATCGGCCAGGACAAGGCGCAATGGATGTCGTCGGCCTATATGGCGACGATGACGGCGGGGATGCTTATCAACGCCTGGCTCAGCGGTATCCTGGGCGAACGCCGCACCTTCGTCGGCGCGCTGTTCTTCTTCTCAGTGGGCGCGCTGATGGGCGGTTCGGCGCCGACCGAGGATGCGCTGATCTTCGCTCGCGTCCTGCAGGGGTTCAGCGCCGGCGTCGCCCAGCCGCTGGTCATGGCCACGATCTTCACCGTCTTCCCGCCGGAGCGCCGCGGCATGGCGATGGGTGTGTTCGGCCTGGGCGTCGTCTTCGCGCCGGCGATCGGACCCACGCTGGGCGGGCTGATGATCGAGTACTTCTCCTGGCGCTACGTCTTCTTCATCTCGTTGCCGTTCTGCGTCGTCGCGGCGGTCCTCGGCATGGTGTTCATGCCGACCCGGTCGATCCCGAAGGTCATCCCGCCGTTCGACTGGCTGGGTTTCGCGCTGCTCTGCACGGCGCTGCTGGGCCTCATGACCGGGATCGCCGACGGCCAGCGCGAGGGCTGGAGTTCCGACGCGATCGTCTTCCGGCTGGTGCTCGGCGCCGTCGCCACGGTCGCCTTCGTCTGCTGGGAGCTCTACACGCCCCGCGCGCTGCTCGACGTGCGCATCTTCGGCAACGTCGAGTTCTCTGCCGCCGCGCTGATCGCCTTCATCTTCGGTGCCGGCATGATGGGCTCGACCTACATCATCCCGGTCTTCGTGCAGACCATCATCGGCTTCACGCCGCTGGTGGCCGGGCTGATGATGATGCCGGCCGGCATCATGCTGGCCTTCATCTTCCCGCTGGCGGGTCGGTTGTCGGACGCGATGCCGGCCTCGACCATGATCATCGGCGGCCTGCTGCTGTTCGCCCTGGGCTTCGCTTGGATGACGACTGCCGATGTCGACACGACGTTCTGGACGCTGGTCGCCATGGTGATGGTGTCGCGGCTCGGGCTGGGCTTCATCAATCCCAGCCTCAATGCCTCCTCGCTCAAGGCCCTGCCGGCGGACAAGGTGCGCCAAGGCTCGGGTGTCGCCAACTTCATGCGCCAGCTCGGCGGCGCCTTCGGCATCAACCTGATGGTCGCCTTCTTCGAAATTCGCACGCGCTTCCATGCCGATGCGCTGACGGGAACCCAGGACTGGGGCAACCGCACGACCGAGCGGATGCTGACGCAGCTCGAGCATCTCCTGCAGAGGAGCGGCCTGCCGCACCAGCAGCAGAAAGCGGGCGCGATCGACTACCTTGCGACGATCGTGCAGAGCAAGGCCCAGATCATGGCCTTTTCCGACACGTTCATCGTGGTGGGCGTAGTGGCGCTCGCCGCCCTGATTCCCGCGGCGATGCTGTCGCGGTCGCAGCGTCGGTCGCGCGGATGAGTCACACGATGCGGCTCTTCTTGTCGCCCCAGTAACGGTCGCGCAGCAGGCGCTTGTAGAGCTTGCCGGTCGGCAGGCGTGGCAGCTCGTCCTCGAAATCGACGGAGCGCGGCACCTTCTGCCGGGCGAGATGCTGGCCGCAGAAGGCGATCAGCTCCTCGGCGGTGGCGCCCGTCTTCGGCACGCCCGGCATGAGCTGGACGACCGCCTTCACCTCCTCGCCGAGATCGGCGTTGGGGACCCCGAACACCGCCGCGTCGGCCACCTTGGGATGGGTGATCAGCAGGTTCTCGCATTCCTGCGGGTAGATATTCACGCCGCCGGAAATGATCATGAAGGTCGCGCGGTCGGTCAGGTAGAGGTAGCCGTCGGCATCGACATAGCCGACGTCTCCCACCGTGCTCATCGTGCCGTCCTCGGAGCGCGCCTCGCGGGTCTTGGCGGGGTCGTTGAAATACTCGAACGGCGTCGCGGTCTTGAACCACAGGGTCCCGGCCGTGCCGGTGGGCAGCGGCTTCATGTCGTCGTCGAGCACATGCAGTTCGCCCAGGAGGACGCGTCCCACCGTGCCCTTGTGCGCCAGCCATTCCTGCGAGTTGCAGGCGGTGAAGCCCAGCCCCTCGGTGGCGCCGTAATATTCGTGGATGATCGGACCCCACCAGTCGATCATCTGTTCCTTCACCTGGACCGGGCAGGGCGCCGCCGCATGGATGGCGATCTCCAGCGAACCGAGGTCGTACCGCTTCCGCGTTTCCTCCGGCAGCTTCAGTATCCGCGAGAACATCGTCGGCACGAGCTGGCTGTGCGTGACGCGATACTTTTCGATGAGCTGCAGGTAATGCTCGGGGTCGAAGCGCTCCATGACGATCACGGTGCCGCCCATGCGGATCGTGAGGTTCACCGCCGCCTGCGGCGCCGAATGGTAGAGCGGCGCAGGCGAAAGGTAGATCATGCCTTCGCGGTACTGCCAGAGCTTCAGCAGGAAGGAGAAGATCGGCAGGAGCTGCGACGGCGACTGTTCGGCCAGCGGCCGTACGATCCCCTTCGGCCGTCCCGTTGTGCCGGACGAATAGAGCATCGCGGTCCCGAGCGATTCGTCGGCGATCGGCGTCGTGGGCAGGCCGGTGGTCGCCTCCGCGAGATTGACGATCGTCGCGCCGCCGGCCGATCCGCCACCGGGTCCGTCGACGACGATGCAGAGCGAGATCCCCGGACAGTGCGGCAGAGCCGCGAGGGCCACGTCCCGCTTGGCTTGGGAGGTGATGAGCACTTTCGAGGCGCTGTTGTTCAGGATGTAGGCAAGCTCATCGGCCGTCAGGAACGAATTCACGCAGGTATAGTAGGTGCCGGTGCGCTCGCCTGCGGTGCAGCACTCCACGTAGCGCGCGTTGTTTTCCATGAAGATCGAATAGTGGTCGAGCCGCTTCACGCCGTGGGCGCGCAGCAGGTGCGCCAGCCGGTTGCTGCGCGCCTCCAGCTCGCCATAGGTCACGGTCTCGCCGCTGCCGCCCATGATCACCACAGGATGGGACGCCTGCGTCGTCGCGTGTTTGCCCGGATACATTTTGTTTCCTCCGTCGAAACTATAGACGGCGTACCGGGGCTGCGCCAAAGTCTGCGCATGCTCGATTCATCGCTCAAATCCAAGATCATGGACGAAGTCGATCGCCGCTTCGACGATCAGACGAACGTACTGGCCGATCTGGTCCGGATCCCCTCCACCCGTTTTCAGGAAGCGCCGGCCCAGGACATGATGGCGCGCCTGTTCAAGGAGGACGGGCTCGGCATCGACCGCTGGCAGGTCAAGATCGACGACCTGAAGCACCTGCCGGGCTACTCGCCGCACTCGTTGGACTACGACGATGCTTGGAACGTGGTCGGGGCCTGGCGTCCGTCCAATCCGAAGGGCCGTTCGCTGATCCTCAACGGCCATATCGACGTGGTGCCCGAGGGGCCGCACGAGATGTGGACCCGCAACCCCTACGACGCCTACGTCAAGGACGGCTGGATGTACGGGCGCGGCTCGGGCGACATGAAGGCCGGGCTGATCCTGAACGTCTTCGCGCTGCGCGCGCTGAAGGCACTGGGCTACATGCCGGCGGCCGACGTCTATCAGCAGTCGGTGGTCGAGGAGGAGTGCACGGGCAACGGCGCGCTCGCCTGCCTGCAGCGCGGCTATCGCGCCGATGCCGCGCTGATCCCCGAGCCCTCGGGCTGCACGCTCACCGTGGCGCAGGTCGGCGTCATGTGGTTCCAGGTCAAGGTCACGGGTCATCCCGTGCACGTCTACAAGGCCGATGCCGGTTCGAACGCGATCGAATCCGCCTACCGCATCATCCAGCAGCTGCGCGAACTCGAGAAGAAGTGGAACGCGCTGAAGGCGCACGACAAGCACTACTGCGACCATCACCATCCGGTGAACTTCAACGTCGGCAAGATCGCCGGCGGCGACTGGGCGAGTTCGGTCCCGTCCTGGTGCACCTTCGACATGCGTGTGGGCGTGCTGCCGACCCAGACCTTGAAGGAGTGCCGGCAGGAGGTCGAGGACACGATCCGCCAGGCCGCGGCCAACGATCCCTTCCTGGGCAACAACCTGCCGACCGTGAGCTGGGAAGGCTTCCAGGCCGAGCCCTACGTGCTCAAGAACCATGAGCATGTGCGCGACATCCTGGCCGATGCGCACAAGACCGTGTTCGGTGCCGAGCTTGACGATCGCCGGACCACCGGTACGACCGATGCCCGCTTCTTCGGCCTCTATGCCGGCCTGCCCGCCCTGGTCTACGGGCCGCAGTCCGACGACGTCCACGGCTTCGACGAGCGGGTGAACCTGGAATCGATCCGCAAGATCACCCAGTCGACGGCACTGTTCATCGCCGAATGGTGCGGCCTGCAGAAGGCCTAGAAGCCTCGGGTCCGCTGGCCTAAAGGAGCAGCATGACGCCAGATTATGCCGCGACCGGGACCATGCGGGCCGTTGTCTATCGCCGCTATGGCGGCCCCGAGGTCGTCGAGCTGGCGGATGTTCCGAAGCCCGTGCCGCGGGACAATGAGGTGCTCGTCCGGATTCACGCGACGACGGTGACCTCGGGCGACTGGCGCGTGCGGACGCTGTGTGTTCCGACCGGATTGGGACTCGTGGCGCGCCTGGCTTTCGGGTTCACGGGGCCGCGCCAGCCGATCATGGGCTCCGAGATGGCCGGGACGATCGAGGCCGTCGGGAAGGACGTCACGCGGTTCCGGGTGGGCGACGAGGTGTTCGGCTTTCCCGGCGGCTCGATGGGATGCCATGCCCAGTACCGGACGATGCCCGAAGACGGCAGGCTGGCACGGAAGCCCGCCAACCTGTCGTTCGAGGAAGCGGCATCACTGCCCTTCGGCGCGTCGACCTCCCTGCATTTCTTGCGCAAGGCGGGCATCAGGCCGGGCGACAAGGTGTTGGTGATCGGCGCGTCCGGCGGCGTGGGCACGGCCATGGTGCAACTCGCGAAGCATTTCGGTGCCGAGGTCACGGGCGTGACCAGCACGAAAAACCTGGCGCTCGTCACCTCGCTCGGCGCCGACAGGGTGATCGACTACACGAAGCACGACTTCACAACGCGCGGCGAGACCTACGACATCGTCGTCGATACGGTCGGCGGGACGTCGTTCGCGCGCTGCAGACCCGTGCTCAGGGACAAGGGCAGGCTGCTCGCAGTGGCCGCGGGGATGCCGGAGATGCTGGCGGCCCTGTGGTCGCCATTGACCGGCAGCCGGCGAGTCATCGCCGGCCCTGCCGCGGAGCGCGTCGAGGACCTGCCGGAGATGGCCGCCCTGGCGGAGGGCGGCGCGCTGAAACCCGTGATCGATCGGCGTTACGAATTCGAGCAGATGGCCGAGGCGCACGCCTATGTCGAGACCGGCCGCAAGCGCGGCAGCGTCGTGGTGAGCGTCGAGCACGCCTGATCCTCATTTGTCCTCTCCGCCACGAAGTGGGGGAGAGGAAGGGACCCGTTGCGTAAGCAACGGGGAGGTGAGGTGGTGCTGATTATGGACGGGGTGTCGGGTTGTGAGGTGTCCTTGGCCCACCTCACCTACCCCACGCTGCGCGCGGGGCCCCTTCCTCTCCCCCCACTGCGTGGCCATCGCATTCACACATCGTAGTTGCGCGGTGTGATGCGGTTGGATTCTCTGTCCGGAGCTCAGCGGGCGGAGAGTTGGATGTCGGGGATCGAGTACGGTCTGGGCGGCTTTGGCGACCGGCGGCTGCA
>JAGNNA010000050.1 GCA_017990895.1 Reyranella sp. | reverse complement strand
ATGCACGCCCTTGGGGATGTGCGGCGCCATGTCGGCGATCACGGTCTGTTTCACCGAGCCCACGTCCGAGACGATGCAGCCCGGCTTCAGGCTCGACGCGATGGCCCGGGCGGCCGGCCCGCAGGCGCCAACCGGCGTGCAGACGATCACCAGGTCGGCATCCCGGCAGGCTTCCGCAAGGTCGGTCCCGCAGTGGTCGGCGAGCTTCAGCTTGTTGGCGAGGGCCGCCGTCTCGGGGCTGCGTGTCGCCGCGACGATCGACCGGGCCAGGCCACGCTTGCGGGCCTCCAGTGCGATCGAGCCGCCGATCAGCCCGATGCCGATCAGCGCGATCTTGTCGAACAGGGGTGCGGTCATTTCGCCGCCACGAAGCGGGCCAGCGATGCCTGTACCGCCTTCACCTCGGCCTCGGTTCCCACGGTGATACGCAGATGCTCGGGCAGGCCGTAGCCTGCGACGAGGCGCGGGATCAGACCGTCGTTCATCAGCCACTCGTTGGCCGCGACCGCGCGTTCCTTCGAGCCGAAGCCGACCAGCAGGAAATTGCCGACGCTCGGCACCGGCTCCAGGCCGAGCTTCGTGAGTTCGGCGCTGAGCCAGGGCAGCCAGATGTCGTTGTTGGTGCGGCTGGCATCGGTGTGGGAAATGTCCTCGAGCGCCGCGATACCGGCGATCTGCGCAGCCGAGTTTACGTTGAACGGCTGGCGCAGCCGGCTCATGACATCGACGATGCCGGCCGGTCCGTACATCCAGCCGAGACGCAATCCGCCGAGACCGTAGATCTTCGAGAAGGTGCGGGTCATCACCACGTTCTCGGCCTGGTCGACCAGTTCGACGCCCGACTCATAGTCGTTGCGGCTGACATACTCGGCGTAGGCCGCGTCGATGACCAGCAGCACGTTCTTCGGCAGGCCGGCATGCAGGCGGCGGACATCGTCCTTGCTGACGTAGGTGCCGGTCGGGTTGTTCGGGTTGGCGAGGCAGACGATGCGCGTCTTGTCCGTCACCGCCGCCAGCATCGCATCGACGTCGCTGCCATAGCCCTTGGCGGGCGCCGCGACCGGAGTCGCGCCGACGCCCAGCGCGTTGATCGCGTACATCAGGAAGCCGTACTGGCTGTAGAGCAGCTCGTCGCCCGGGCCGCAGTAGGCACGGACCAGCAGGTTCAGGATCTCGTCGGAGCCCGCGCCACAGACGATGCGCGCCGGATCGAGGCCGTAGTGGCGGCCCAGCGCCGCGCGCAGCTTGGCGGCGTCGCCATCGGGATAGCGGTGCAGCTCGGAAGCCGCCTTGGCATAGGCCGCCATGGCCTTCGGCGAGGGTCCGAGGGCGCCCTCGTTGGACGACAGCTTGGCGATCGTCGGCTTGCCGTCGATCGAGTCCTTGCCCGGCACATAGGGCGCGATCTTCATGATGCCCGGACGCGGGGTAAGCGCGCTCATGCCAGTCTCCTGCGAAAGTTCAGTTCACGGTTTGGCGTCGATCGGCACGGCATAGGCGCCGATGGCCGCCGCGCAGCCCTTTTCGAGGCCCAGGGCCGCTTCGAGATCGCGCAGGCGCGGATCGTCGTCGACGATCACACCCGGCACCTCAACGAGATAGTGATGCACCCCGGCCAGGACCTGGTCCAGCGCCGAGGTGAAGGCCGGCAGGCCGACCTTGGCCAGCGCAGCGGCGATGCGGTCGCGGCTCAGCCCGTTCTTCGCCTCGATCGCCACCAGGCCGCGATCCGAGCCGCTCGGCTCGGCATCGATGCGCGCCAGGACGAAGGCCGAGATGCCCCGCGCGCGCGCGTTCGGCATGGCGAGGAAGGGCAGACGGGCGATCACGGTCGGCAGGGTCGCGTCCTTGCCGGCGAGCAGGGGCCACCACGGTGTCGAGTCCGCCTCGAGCGGAGCGGGCACGACGCCGATGGTCGTCGTGCTGGCGCGCACCGCGGCCAGAACGCCGGCCGGCGTGTCGTGGGGAACGAAGGGGATCTGGCAGCCGAAATGGTCGCGCGCGAGGTCCCAGTAACCGGGCTGGTCGTCGGGACGGCAGATTGCGATCTTGAGGCCGGGCGTCTGGATGAACGTGAAGGCGCTCATCATTTCACGCCACATGCGATAGACGGCGGCGGACGGAAACTGGCCGTCATGCATCGCCAGTCTCTTCCGCAGGACCTGGGCCTCTCGGCCCGGACGCAGCGCGAGGCCGCCTGCCGGCTTGGTTGCAGAGATATGCCCGACCACCTCCGCGCGACGGCGGATGAGGCCGTGCAATTCGGTATCGATGGCGTCGATTTCCTGCCGCAAGCTGTCGAGACTGGGAGCGTCCATTAGGCCGTTTTTTCCTGTGCGCAGCGGCGATACTACGTCCGCACTGCCCGCGTAAAGGCAAACAAGTCGCAAGAGGCTTGCCTCCCGCCAGCCGCGACCGTATAGAGCCTCTCCGTGGAATTTGAGCCGACCGGCTTGCGGCCACGTTAAACACCGCTAAAAGGTCGGAGTGCTCGAAAAAGCCCCCGTCCTTCCGGTCGGGGGCTTTTTCGTTGGAGTGGGCAGTGCTCGACGACCTGACCGATGCCGAACGCAGGGCGCTCGCCCAGTGTCGCCACGCGATCCTGGGCGTGGACCGGCCATTGCGCCTCGACTGCGGCGTCGATCTCGGCCCCTACCGCGTGGCCTACCAGACCTACGGAACCCTGAACGACGCGAAGTCGAACGCCGTCCTCGTCTGCCATCCCCTGACCTGCGACCAGTTCGTCGCCGACCGCCATCCCGTCACCGGCAAGGACGGGTGGTGGGAGAGCCTGATCGGGCCAGGCAAGATCCTCGATCCGGCTCGCTACTTCATCATCTGCGTCAACGTGCTCGGCCATTGTATGGGCACCACCGGCCCGCAGGCCCGGGATCCCTCGACAGGGCAGTCATGGAACCTGCGGTTTCCGGTCGTGACCATCGGCGACATGGTGCGCGCCCAGGCGGCGCTGCTCGATCATCTCGGCATTCCCGATCTCTTCTGTGTCATCGGCGGCTCGATGGGCGGCATGCAGGTGCTCGAATGGGCCGCGAGCTACCCGAAGCGCGTCTTCTCGGCCGTGCCGATCGCCTGCGCCGCGCATCATTCGGCGCAGAACATCGCGTTCCACGAGGTCGGCCGTCAGGCGATCATGGCCGATCCTGACTGGAAGGGCGGGGACTATCGGCTGCACCAGACCAATCCGGCGCGCGGACTCGCGGTCGCCCGCATGACCGCCCACATCACCTACCTCTCGGAGCAGGCACTGCAGCGCAAGTTCGGACGCTCCCTGCAGAACCGCGACGCGCTGGGCTTCGGCTTCGACGCGGATTTCCAGGTCGAGAGCTACCTGCGCCACCAGGGATCGACCTTCGTCGATCGCTTCGACGCCAACAGCTATCTCTACATCACGCGGGCGATGGACTATTTCGACCTCGCGGGCGCGCATGGGGGCGTCCTCGCCAACGCCTTCAAGGGGACGGCCACGCGCTTCTGTCTGATGTCCTTCACCAGCGACTGGCTGTTCCCGACGCGCGAGAGCCGCGCCGTCGTCCATGCGCTCAACGCTGCCGCCGCCAACGTGTCGTTCGTCGAAGTCGACAGCGACAAGGGCCACGATGCCTTCCTGCTCGATGAACCCGAGATGTTTCGGACGCTCTCGGGATTCCTGAAAGGGGCGGCGACGGTGCGCGGTCTCGGGGGTGTGGCGTGATGGTCGCCCCGATCCGCGTCGACCTGCAGCTCATCGCCGACATGGTGGAGCCCGGCACGCGCGCGCTCGACGTCGGCTGCGGCGACGGCGCGCTGCTGGCCCACCTGACGAATGCCAAGAGGGTCGATGCGCGTGGCATGGAACTCAGCCAGGCCGGCGTGAACGCCTGCGTCGCCAACGGTCTCTCGGTCATCCAGGGCGATGCCGATACGGACCTGCGCGACTATCCCGACGCCGCCTTCGATTATGTGATCCTGAGCCAGACCCTGCAGGCCACGCGCGAGCCACGCCGGGTGCTGGAGCAGATGCTGCGCGTCGGCAAGCACGCCATCGTCTCCTTTCCCAACTTCGCGCATTGGCAGGTGAGACTCCGGCTCGTGTTCGGTGGCCGCATGCCCGAAACCGCCTCGCTGCCCTACAAGTGGTACGACACGCCCAACATCCATCTCTGCAGCATCGACGACTTCCGTGCGCTCTGCCGCGCGATGGGCGTGCGCATCGAGCGCGCCATCGTGCTGAACAGCAAGAGCCGCCGCATCAACCTGCCGCCGCTGCTCGCCAACCTGATCGGCGAGCAGGCGGTGTTCATGCTCCGGCGGGACTAGCCCCTACAGGTCGAAAGCCATCGCAGAGACCGTGAGATCGCGGCCCAGGAAGGCGCGGTCACCCGGGCCTTGCTGACCGTGGCCGACGCTCCACTCGCCCGGCCAGTCCAGGCGCTCGGCGCCCCATGCGGAGGCAGCCGAGAGCGACGTCCAGCGGTCGTCGCCGGACAGGCGATAGAGCAGGCCGCCCGGCCCCATGCCGGGATGGACGAGCAGCTGGATGTCGAACGGTGCATCGGCCCTCACCGGGGGGCCTACCCAATAATGCGGGCTGCGGCCGGGCTCAGGTTCCAGGATCACCATGAGGTGCTGCGCCGGCCCGCTGAGACCGACCCAGAAGGGGGCGCGCAGTCCCGGGCGGAACGCCGACAGGAACGTCTGGAGGGTGCTCGTGCCCGCAGAGGCGGTGCGGCCGGCGAAGCGGAAGGCGGCGATCCTGTCTCTGCCGAACCGTGCTTCCTCGAGGTGCCGCCACTGCTCGACGGGCGGCACCTCCAGCGGCCAGGTCAGGCTCTCGCGGACCGAGCCGTCGGCATCGAGCACCTGATAGCGCAGGCCGGCGTCATCCAGCGCCGCCTGGACGGCATGGAGATACTCGATGCCCTCCGGCATGCGGTGGGCCGTGCCGGCGCCCGCGGTACAGATCTGCAGCACGCCGCGATGGACCTGCACGTCGAAGGCCAGGATGTGGCCGCACAGATAGGCGAGCACGCCATTATCGCTCAGGACGTTCCAGAAGGCGGTCGCGTGCTCGGGACCGATATCGCGCTGGTAGGCGCCGGCGAAGCCGTTCACCGGATGGACCGGATGATGGCCCGCGACGATCTTGTGGCGCGCGTCGGCATGCTGGCCAAGCACGTCGCGAAGCCAGTCCGTCTCGACGTGACCTTCGCCGCCAAGGCCCGTCCACAGCGTATGGACGAACACCAGCAGGAGGTCGCCCCGTCGCACCCAATACGACAGGCCTTCCTGTCCGGGCGGGCCGTTGCGCGGCAGGTGATTGTGCACCTCGCGGAACACGGTCTCGCTCATGGCGTCGTAGGTCGCGTGGTTGCTTGTCGCGTGCCACATCGGCGTCGCGCGCCGATCGAGCCAGCCCATCTCCGTGTCGAGCCAATGCCGCCACTGACGGCGCAGCGAGTCCGCGTCGGCCGTATAGCCCGCGATCTCGTCGCCCAGGAACAGGATGAATTCGGGCGAGGGCGCAAGACGCCGGACACAAGCATTGACGCCGGCGAATGTGCGTTCGTGCAGGGCGCCGGCCACGCCGGAACAGGCGTCGCCGTAGAAGACGAATTGATGGCCTGGGCCGCGCGGCATCAGCGCGGCAATCGATTGGCCGGCAGCCGGCCGCTCGTAGAAGCCTTCGATTTCGTCTTCCCGGAGCTTCACGAAGCCGTGGCGGAGGTAAAGCCGGTC
This sequence comes from Reyranella sp., assembly GCA_017990895.1. Lineage (GTDB taxonomy): Bacteria > Pseudomonadota > Alphaproteobacteria > Reyranellales > Reyranellaceae > Reyranella. The sequence continues at coordinate 13,271 of JAGNNA010000050.1, read as the reverse complement.
GGCCTTGCTGCCGGTCAGCACTTCGAGGCGCACGGGCAGGCCGGTCGCGTCGGCTTCGGCCAGCAGCGCCTTCAGGATCACCGTGCCGAGGCCTGAGCCGTGCAGGCGACGTTCGAGATAAAACGAGTCGATGCGGATTTCGTGATCGTGCTTGCGAAAGCCGACGCAACCGACGCGGACGCCCTCCTGCAGGATCAATCGGGTGCCGGGTTCGTCGAAATGGCCGCGGAACATGCGGCGCGAGCGTTCGGGCGTGTAGCGGCCGACACGCTCCAGATGCTCGCGCATCACGTCGGTGCGGATCGCCAGCAGCGGTTCGAAGTCGGCCTCGGTGACGGGGCCGAAGCTCCAGACCTCAGTCACGCGTCGCGATCCGGGCGAGGCGCGGCCTGGCGATCGCCAGCCAGTCCTTGGTGTCCAACTCCATCGAACGGTCGAGGCGGCCGGCGTTGAAGAACAGCGTCTCGTTGGCCAGCAGGTCTTCTTCCACGACGATCGAGATCGCGGGATCCAAGGCAAAGGGCGGCACCGCGCCCATGACGCAGCCGGTCAATTCCTGCGCCGTGTCCGGCGAGGCGAAGCCGCACTTACGCGCCTCGAAGAGCGTCGCGACGGCGGCGAAGTCGAGCTTGCGGCTGCCCGGCAGGATCGCGAGCACGTGACGCTTGCCGCCGCCCCCGCCGCGCACGTCCAGCACCATGGCCTTGGCGGCCTGGTCGGGGCGATTGCCGCGGATCGCGCTGATGGCTTCCGACTTGCCCTCGTGGGCATGCTCGATGACGCGGAACTTCGCCTTCGCGTCGGTGAGGAGCGTCACCAGCCGGTCGAAAACCTCACCCGCCTTGATCTCAGCGCCCACGAATCACCTTCTCCGAAAGAATCTTCAGCGCGTCCTCGAGGCTCGGTACTTGGCCGTCGGCCGGCGCGATGTGGGCGTCGACGGTGCGGCGATGGCTCTTCTCGATGGCTTCGGTCATCAGCGGATCGACGCCGGTCTCGCGCAGGGTCTGGGCGACCAGGCCCATCTCTTCCCAGCGGCGGTGGGCGTGAACCACGTGCGTCTGCACCAGCATGGTGATGAAGCCGCTGAGGCCCATCGAATCGGCATCGCCCAGGCAGCCCAGCACCTCGTCGAGGATACCCTGGCGTTGCGCGGCGACCAGCGATTCGACACCCAGTGCCTCGATGCCCTTCACCAAAGTGCTGCGCAGCATCTTCACCGACGAGGCGCTGCCAGGCTTCGGTCCGAGCAAGGTGGCGACGAAGCCGTTATCGTTCATCCAGGCGACGGCTTCGGCGGCGTCTTCGCCGGCCACCAGCATTGGCGCCTTGATCCCCTGCTTGAAGAAGCCGCCCATGACGGCGATGTCGATGTAGCGGCCCGCGCCCTTTTCGATCTCGGCGCGGTCCTCGTCGGACATCCTGCCGGTAACGGTGCAGAGGTCGAGATAGTGCGCGCCCTTCTTCAGGAGGGGTGCGGCGGACTGCGCAGCCGAGAGGGCGTGTTCGCCCTGCACGGCGCAGATCACGAGATCGGCCTCGCTCAGCGCCTCGGTGTAGCTGTCGCTGATCGCGACATCGAGCCCGCGCGCCACCTTGCCCAGCGCCGTGCCGCGCGGGTCCTTGTCGAGGGCGGTGTCGATGGCGATGACGCGGCGCGGGGCGTTGTCACCGGGCTTCGAGGGGCCACGCCAGTCGTTCTCGGCCGTAAGACCACGGGCGATGGCCGAACCGGCTTCGCCAAAACCAAGCAGCGCGATGACGCGCGGAGCGAATGACATGTCGTTCTTTCTTTCGGGAGATCAGGAGGCGGGCTTTTCGCCATCCTCGGTGTTGCGCGCCGCGCCCACGACCTGCGGCGTGTCGCGCGAGCTGGCGACCCGGAGCTTCGGCCGTACCGGCACGGCTTGCGGCTGGCTGCGCTCGGCGATGCCGGCATAGAGCTGCTTGCCGGATTCGATCACGTTGACGCCGCCGAAGCGGCCGAGCCAACGCTGGCCGAACCGCTCGATGGCCGGCGCCATGCGCATCATGAGCCGCGAGCGGGTCGGCGGCATGTAGAGCGCGCGGGTCTGGCGCAGCGGCGCGAACATGTTGGCGCGCAGCAGGGCGTTGAGCTGTCCTGCCGAATAGGGATGGCCCTGATAGAAAGGAGACCGGTCGACTTGGGACCAGAAGCCGGTGCGGGTCGGGGCGACGACGACCATGCGGCCGCCATCGGCCATTACGCGCCAGATCTCCCGCAGCATCGGCCGCAGCTGCTCGGTGCATTCGACGGCATGGACCAGCACGACCCGATCGACCGAGCGGTCCGGCAGCGGCAGGTCGAGCTCGTCGACCAGGGTTGCGAGGTTGCGGCCGTCGCGCGGCCAGCGCGTGACACCCTGCTGGGCCGGCATGAAGGCGAGCGTGCGTCCGGCCTCCTCCATGAAGGGCCGCAGCAGCGGCTGTGCGTAGCCTAAGCCCAGCACCGTCTCGCCGCGCACGTTGGGCCAGACTTCGCGCAGGCGCGCGCGCAGGAGCCGCTGGGTCATCTGACCGAGCGTGCTGCCGTAGAATTCCTCGAGGTCGAGGACGTTGCTCCACATGTTTAGAACTGTAGCAGAAAGAGCCGCCGGCGGACCATGGCCGGCGCAAGCCAGCTCTGCTAGCCTTGCATCATGAGCACAACGCTAGACATTGTCCGTATCCCGGTCCTCAACGACAATTACGTGTGGTTGATGCGGGAGTCGCAGAGCGGCGCCGTTGCCGTCGTCGATCCAGCCGTGGCCGGACCGGTCCTCGCGGAGGCCGAGAAGCGCCGCTGGAAGATCACCCATATCCTGAACACGCATCACCACGGCGATCACGTGGGCGGCAACCTCGAGATCAAGAAGGCGACCGGCTGCACCATCGTCGGCCTGCGCAAGGACCGCGCGCGCATCCCCGGCATAGACGTCGAGGTCGACGATGGCGACCGCTACCGGCTGGGCGAGGCCGAGGCCGAGATCTTCTTCGTGCCGGGCCACACCAGCGGCCACATCGCCTATGCGTTCCGCGAGCAGAAGGCGCTGTTCTGCGGCGACACCCTGTTCGCACTCGGGTGCGGGCGCATGTTCGAAGGCACGCCGCAGCAGTTCTGGACGTCGCTCAGCCGCCTGCGTGCGCTGCCCGACGAGATGCGCGTCTATTGTGCGCACGAGTACACCCAGTCGAACGCCCGCTTCGCGCTGACCGTCGAGACCGGCAATCAGCAGCTCAAGGCCCGCTCGGCCGCGATCGACGCGGCGCGCGCCCGGGGCGAGGCCACCGTGCCGTCGCTGCTCGGCGAGGAGAAGGCCACCAACCCGTTCCTGCGTGTCGACGTGCCGGCGGTTCAGGCGGCGGTCGGCCTCTCCGGCAGCGACCCGGTCGCTGTGTTCGCCGAAGTGCGCCACCGCAAGGACGTGTTCCGCTAGGCCGCGATACGCACGCCGTCGAAAGCCGACATTTCTTCCGGTGTCGGCGGCTGCCAGATCGTCTCGATGAAATCGAACATCGGGCGGGTGACCTTCACGCGGTAGGTTTCGCCTTGCTGTTCGTTGCGGGCCTCGACGCGGCGCCAGCGCTCGGTGGCATCGACGTCGAGGAAATGCAGGCGCGCACCGATACCTGCCGCGGCGCACCGTTCGGCGACGCGCTTTCGTTGGTCGATACGCTGAAGGCCGAGATCGAGGATTGAGGGCGCGCCGGTATGGGCCAGAGCGAGCGCCGTCGCCACGATCTGCCGTTCACAGCGCAGTACACGCTCCTCGATCCAGGGCCAGCTCGGCTGCGGGGGCGTGTCGGGCGCGAACAGTGTCACCATCCAGTCGTCGATCGACAGATGCAGCGCGCCAAGCTTCTGGCGAAGCTCGTTGGCGTAGGTGGTCTTTCCGGCGCCGGTCGAGCCGCAAACGAGATGGATCACGACAGGTCTCCCGGTTGGCCGGCGGTCAGGCGACCCAGCAGGTCGGCCAGGGTGGCGATCTCCGTCGTGGTCCAACGGTCGCGGAACAGGTCGGCGGCCATGCGCTCCAGCGTCGTCCGGGCGTCACCGACCAGCCGCTGGCCTGGCTCGGTCAGGACGACATAGGCCAGGCGGGCATCGCGCGGGTCGGCCTCGCGGCCGACGCAGCCCAGCTTCTCCAGCGGGTTGGTCATGCGGGTCACCGTGGAAGGGCTGACATGCAGGCGCTTGGCGAGCTCGATGCGGCTCAGCCGCCTGAGCGGCGCCCGTTCGAGGTGCATCAGCAGCAGGACTTCCTTGAGGGCGAGCCCATGCACGGAGCCGAGCTCGCCGGCAAAGCGCTCCTCGAGGCGCGCTGTGGCGCGGAGCAGGTTCACAGTGGCGGTGAAGGAAGGCTGGGTCATCGACATTATATAAGCCGATATGTTTCCAATTGCAAGTATGTTGGAACTTGTTAGATCCTAATCTCGTCACCGGCGCACTAGGCAGAAATAACCGCTGATCCCGAGCGCCAGGGCCAGCGCGGCATACAGCGGCGTCTGCGGCACATTGAGGAACAGCCAGGGCGCGGTGAGAGGGCCGACAGCGGCGCCGAAGTCGCGCCAGGTCGAGTAGCTGGCCTGACCGGAAAGGACCGTGCCGTGGCCACGCTCGATCACCAGGACGGGGATCAGCGTGTTGAACATGCCCCGGGTCATCACGATCATCAGCGCGCCCAGCAACTCGTGGTCGGCCGCGATCAGCACGAACCCGCCGACGAGCAGGGCCGCATTGGCGATGGCGATGCGCCGCGCGCCGAACCGATCGCCGATCCAGCCGCCGAGCGGACCCGTCGTGACTTCGACCAGCCAGCGCAGCGCCAGCAGCATCGCCGTGGCCATCACCGGCGCCACGGAGGTGATCGAGTCCTTCATCAGGAAGGCGAGGGTGAGCAGGAACACGCCGTCGCCCGCGAAGCCCAGGACGAAGCCCCAGATTTCGAGACGATGAGGGATCGGCAGCCTGAAGGCCTTCTGGGCGACGGGTTCGCGCGGCAGGCGGGGCAGGGCGATCGCGGCGGCGAGCGCGATGAGCGTCAGGGCGCCGAAGACGAGGAACACCGGCCGGGCGCCGAGTTCGAGCACGATCCAGGCGCCGCCGACCAACGACAGGGCCTGCACGAGGCCGATGGCGGCGCGGCTGGCGCCGACCCGCTTGCCGGCATTGGCGCGGTCGCGCACGGCATAGGCGAGCGTCGCGAGATTGAGCGAGGCGTAGGAGATGCCCCAGAGGATGCGCGCGAGGACCTGTGCCGTCGCATCGTCGATCAGGCCATAGACGGTCGTCGAGATCGCCGAGCCCAGCGCGCCCGCGATCATCAGCGCGTGCGGCCCGACGCGCTCACCGAAATGAGCGACGCCGGAATTGGCCAGCAGGCGGATCCAGCGGTTGAGCGACAGCAGCACGCCGACCATCGCCAGCGAGAGACCGAACTCCTGATGGTAGAGCGGCAGCACGGCATAGAGCAGCGTGTCGCCGATCATGCAGACGGCGATCACCAGCCCCGGCAGCGCCATGCCGACCGGCGCGGCGCCGCGGGGTGCGGTCACGGTCATGCTGTGGTCGTTACGGGGCGCGCAGAACCAGAGCTTCGCGCAGGGCGGCGGCGCAGAGCGTCGTGCCGCGCCGGGCGCCGTGCAGCAACATCGGCGAGCTCAGGAAACCGTGCAGCATGCCACCGAACTCGACCAGGTCGGCCTGCGTGCCTTCCTGCTGCAGGCGCCAGGCATAGGCGCGGCCCTCGTCGCGCAGCGGATCGTAGCCGGCGGTGACGACCAGGGCCGGCGGCAGGCCGGCCAGCGACGCGGCGCGCAGCGGCGAGACGCGCCAGTCGCTGCGGCTCGCTCTGTCGGGCGTGTAGTGGTCGAAAAACCATTCCATGGTGACCGCGTTCAGCCCGTAACCGTCCTCGAAATGCCGGTAGGATTCGGCACGGGCCACGGCATCGGTCACCGGATAGGCGAGAAGCTGCATGAGGAGCTTCGGGCCCCCATGGTCGCGCGCCCAGAGGGATACCGCGGCCGCGAGGTTGCCGCCGGCGCTGTCGCCGCCGATGGCGAGGCGCGTGGGGGCGATGCCGACCGACGCGCCGTTGGCGGCCACCCATTTCAGCGCCGCCACCACATCGTCGAAGGCGCCGGGGAAGCGCGCCTCGGGTGCCAGGCGATAGTCGACATGGAACACCGCAATGCCGGCCTCGATCGCAAGCTGGGCGCAGAGCACGTCGTGGCTGTCGAGGTTGCCGAACACCCAGCCGCCGCCATGCGCATAGACCAGCGCCGGCAACGCGGCGTCGGCGGGTGCCGATGCCGGACGGTAGAGGCGAACGGGAATATCCCCCGCCGGGCCGGGAATCGTGCGATCCACCACCGTCACCTCGGCGGGGCGTGGGCCCTGCGCACCGGGGCGCAGCGAAAGATAGAGATCGCGGGCGGCTTGCGGACTGAGCGTGTTCCAGGCCGGTCGGTTGGCGGCCGCCATCAGGTCGATCAGCCGCTGGGATTCCGGATCGAGAGCCATTCCACCCACTCCATTGAAAACATTCTGCGCACTCTAGCAGGCTGCGCCCCTGTTTCGTCACGAGGCGAATGGTAAGGTGTGCCATGACATTCGAACCGGACTACAGCGCACCCTCGTCGGCCAAGCCTTCCTGGTGGCGTCGAAGCTGGGATCGCGTGCGAGGATGGCGCCCCGGCGTCTCGACGGCGATTCCATCGTCAGGCGGTCGCAAGGTGTGGGGATGGACGTGGCGCATCGTCCTCGTACTGCTCATCCTCTACTATCCGGTGGGCGCGCTGGTGACGGAAGACATCGACGACGATCCGCAGTTCACGGCGCGCGGCGTTGCACCAGGCGAAAGCAAGGCCGTCGCCACCGCAGCCGATCTCGTCACCCGCGAGGTCGACGTCCACACTTGGACGCCGATGATGCCCTTCTTCACGCCGGCCGGGCTGCTCGACAACATGCCGAACTACCAGCGCGGCATCATCTCGGCGCTGGGCCGCTTCAGTACGGAGTTGATGGATCAGCTCGGGCGCACGCGCGGTTCGAGCCAGACCGACCGCGACCTCGAGCAGGCGCGCGGCTTCCTGAACGAACAGCCCAACATCTGGCTTTGGCAGCCCAGCGTATCGCTGTTGCCCTCGACGACCTCGGCGCAGAAGTACCGCGCCGGCCGCGACCGGCTGATGGCCTACAACAAGCGGCTGGGCACGGGGCAGGCGGTGTTCGAACGACGGGCCGACAATCTCCAGGCACTGCTCGACCGCATCGCCAACGATCTCGGCTCGGATTCGGCGGCGATCGACCAGCACGTGATCGAGAAGGCCGGCGACCTGTTCGACGCACGGTGCGACGACATCTTCTATTTCAACAAGGGTCGCCTCTACGTCTACTACCTGCTGCTGCGCGACCTCGGCGTGGACTTCCAGAACGTCATCCGCGACCGCGAGCTGACCACCGCCTGGAACGGCACTGTCGACACCTTCCGAATTGCCGCCCAGCTCGACCCATGGGTCGTCTGGAACGGCTATCCCGATGCCCTCCTGATCCCCAACCACCTGCTCGCGCAGGGCTTCTATCTGCTGCGCGCGCGCACGCAGCTGCGCGAGATCACCAACATCCTGCTGAAGTAGCGTCGCGTGGAGATCTACCTCCCTATCGCCGAACTCTCGATGAACGTGTTTCTGCTGCTGGGCCTCGGCGCCGCAGCGGGACTTCTCTCGGGCATGTTCGGCGTCGGTGGAGGCTTCCTCGCCACGCCGCTGTTGATCTTCGTCGGCATTCCGCCGGCCGTCGCGGTCGCCAGCCAGGCCAACCAGGTCGTGGCCAACTCGATCTCGTCGCTGCAGGTGCAGTGGCGGCGCGGCAATGTCGACCTGCGCATGGGCCTGGTCCTGCTGGCGGGCGGCATGTTCGGATCGTCGGCCGGCGTCTGGCTGTTCACCTACCTGAAGCGGATCGGCCAGATCGATTTCGTCATCGCGGTGCTCTATGTCGTGATGCTGTCGACCATTGGCCTGCTGATGATGTTCGAGAGTCTCAGCACCTATTTCAAACGGCGGCGCAATCCCGACGGCCCGCGGGGCAAACTCCATACCCACTATCTGGTGCACCGGCTGCCGCTGAAACTGCGCTTCTACAAGTCGAAACTCTACATCAGCGCGCTCCTGCCGATCGGGCTGGGCTTCATCATCGGCGTCCTGTCGGCGATCCTGGGCGTCGGCGGCGGCTTCGTCCTGGTGCCGGCCATGATCTACCTGCTCGGCATGCCGACGGCGGTCGTGATCGGCACGTCCAACTTCCAGATCCTGTTCGTGGCCGCCAATGTCACCTTTCTGCAGGCGGCGACCAACGGCACCGTCGACGTCGTGCTGGCGCTGCTGCTGATCCTCGGCGGTGTGGTTGGCGCGCCGATCGGGGCACGGCTGGCGGCCAAGCTGCCGGGCGTGGCGCTGCGCGCCCTGATGTCGCTCCTGATCCTGCTCGTAGCCGCCGAGCTTCTGACGGAACTGTTGCGCACGCCCAGCTCGCTCTATTCGCTGGGCGCCCGCGAGGTGCTGCCGTGAGGTCGCTGGGCCTGCTCGCGTGTCTTGTGGTTCTCCTCGGCGCGACCGGTGCCTGGGCCCAGGGGCCGCGCCTGGAGTCGGCACCGAGTCTCCTGCCCGCGCCGTCCATAGGGGCGCCGCCGGATGGCGCCGTGCCACCGTCCGTGCCGAACGAACCCACGACTCCCGACCTGATCATGGATCTCTCGCTGGCCCGGGTGTCGATCACCTCGGCGTTCCAGGGCGAGAGCATTCTGCTGTTCGGCATGTTCGACCCGCCCGGCGAGATCGTGGTCGTCGTCGCAGGCCCGCCTGCGCGCGAGACGGTGATGCGCAAGCAGCGCTTCATGGGGATCTGGCTCAACACCGGACGGCAAGCGTTCGACGATGTGCCGGCCTACTATGCGATCGCAGCCAGCCAGCCGCTGCAGCGTCTGCTGGCGCGCGGTGCCGGCGGCGAAATCCTGTCGCTCGAGGACCGGTTGTCCAGCCTGAAGCCGGCGACGCCCCGCGATGCCGCGGAACTGGCGCGCTTCCGCGCCGGCCTCGTCGAAGTGAAGCGGCGCGAGGGACTCTACCCTGCGGCCATCGGCCAGGTGACGGTGCAGGCCGGCCGGCTGTTTCGCGTTGATCTGCCCTTCCCGTCGCGGCTGCCGGAAGGGGTGTACGATATCCGGGTCTATCTGTTGCGGGAGGGGAAGATCGTTGCGGCCGTGTCGCGGCCACTGCCGGTCGGCAAGGTGGGCTTCAGTGCCCAGCTCGCAGGCTGGTCGGCGCACGAGGGCGCGCTGTACGGGGTGGGCGCCGTCCTGATGGCGCTGCTGGTCGGCTGGCTGGGGGGCGCCGTCATGCGGCGTCTCTAGAAAATCAAAGGGGGAGAGGGCCCATGAACGAGCAGCTCAAGACCGGCGAACGCGTCTTCCTGGTCGTCGTCGACGAGAGTCCGGAGATGCGCAACGCCCTGCGCTACGCCTGCCGCCGCGCCAAGCGCACCGGCGGCCGTGTCGCGATGCTCTACGTCATGGATCCACCCGAGGGACAGCAATGGGGCTCGGTCGTCGAGCTGATGCGCGAGGAGGCACGCCAGCTGGCCGAAACCGTCGTGGCGCAGCATGCCGAGGTGGCGGTGTCGATGACCGGCCAGCCCCCCTCGATCTACATCCGCGAAGGCAAGAGCCGCGACGAACTCGCGAAGCTCCTCGGCGAAGACCGCTCGATCTCGGTCCTCGTGCTCGGCAGCGCCTCGGGCAGCGAGGGGCCGGGTCCTCTGGTGACGGCTTTCACTGGAAAGGCAGGAGGACAGCTGCGCATCCCGCTGACCATCGTTCCGGGCGCCCTCACCGAGGCGGAGATCGACGCAATATCATGAACCGTGCGGAAAGTTTGCGGCTCTTGCTGCGGCGATCGGCGCCAAAATCTTCTTTGTGTACAATTGAAGCATAATGGTTGCGTTGGATATTTCGCAATCCATCATTCTGATAAATATAGATAATACGAAGATATTCCATAATATTTATACAGTGACGGTCAAGAATCATCTTGATCGACTTGCAACCGGTTCCTACGTCCAGAGGCATCGAGTGGGGATGGAGACGTCCTGATCCCCAGCCTGAGCGATGTCGAGGGGTTCGCCCCGAAGCATTCGAACCGGAGGTAGGTTTGTTTATCCAGACCGAGCAGACGCCCAATCCGTCGACCCTGAAGTTTCTCCCTGGCCGGGTGGTCATGGAGAAGGGAACGGCAGATTTCGCCAACGTCGAGGCCGCCACGCCGTCACCGCTTGCCAGAAGGCTGTTCGCGGTCGAAGGCGTCGAGCGTGTTTTCTTCGGCTCCGATTTCGTGACCGTCACCAAGGCGGCCGACCGGGACTGGCAGATCATGAAGCCGTCGATCCTCGGCGGCATCATGGAGCATTACACGTCTGGCGATCCCGTGATCGCCGACCAGGACGCGGCGGCTTCCGTCGCGGCGGACGATGACGAGGTCGTCGCCCAGATCAAGGAACTCCTCGACACCCGCGTCCGGCCCGCCGTGGCGCAGGATGGCGGCGATATCGTGTTTCACGACTTCCGCGATGGCATCGTGTACCTGCACATGCAGGGGTCCTGCTCGGGTTGCCCGAGTTCGACGGCCACGCTGAAGATGGGAATCGAGAATCTTCTGAAGCACTACGTGCCGGAAGTGGTTGAAGTCCAAGCGGCCCAGTAGGCCGCTTCAGCTCAAGCGTTCGCGTTGTGATGGCGTTCGCGGGTCCGCAAGGGCCCGCGCGAGAGCCCGTTCGTGCGCGCAAATGAAAGAGTATTGCATGCAGTTGACGTTGCGGCCCGCGATCGAGCGTGGGCGAAATTATGCTTTTCCCGCCGCCTGGGCAGCCCTGCTGGCAACCGGAGTGGTCCTCTACAAGCCACTGCCGACGGTCGATGCGGCGCCTTACCTCTCTTTCGGCGTCGGTAGCGCCGAGGCTCGTGAAATCGATCAGGCCGCCCTCTTCGTCCCCGAAGCCGAACCCGCGACGCTGACCTTCGTGCGCCACGAATGGAGCGAACCCGATGACGTGGCGTATCGCTCGACGCGTGAGGGCGCGGGCAGTCATGGACGTTTCGCGGCGCCGGGTAACGCCGTCCGCCGACAGGTTCAGGTGCGCGCCATCAGCCCGCGCACGGCCGACGAACTCGCCGGCTTCTTCCGTGACGTCTCCTACACGCTCACCGACATCCGCCAGGGCGAGGCGGTGCCGCCGTACAAGGTCGACCGGGTGCCCGCCGATCTGGGCAACAAGGACGGCAACGAGCGCAAGATGCTGTTCATCACGGCGATTCTGCCCGTTGTCCTAGAGGTCAACCAGCGTGTGCTCGCCGATCGCGAGCAGCTCCTCTATCTGCGCGACAAGCTTTCTTCGGCGCCGCAGATGCTGACCGCGATCGAGCGCATCTGGCTGGACGATCTCGCCGACCGCTACGACACCTCGCCCGACAAGCTCGACGAACTGGTCCGCCGCGTCGACATCGTCCCGCCGTCGATGGCGATCGCCCAGGGGGGTGTCGAATCGGGTTGGGGCACGTCGTTCGCGGCGCGCAACGGCAACGCCCTTTATGGACAGATCCAGGCGGTCGGTCGTCACAGCGTCTCGGTGCCGTGGAAGCCCGGCGCCGGCATGCCGCAGCCCTTCACCGACGTGGGCGAGGCGACCGACGCCTATGTCGCCAACCTCAACACCCATCCCGCCTATGCCGGCTTCCGCAGCGAGCGCGCGGCGATGCGCGAGCGCGGGGAAGATCCCGACGGCTTCCGCCTGATCGGCTCGCTGCTGCGCTATTCGGAACGCGGCCAGGCTTACGTGCAGTTCGTCCGCCAGATCATGCGCGAGAACGATCTGCGCGACTTCGACAGGGCCAAGCTGTCCGGCTTCTGACGACGGACACCCGCATCATCGGTCACATCATGGGACGGGGCAGGTCGGCATCGGCGACCAGCGGATAGCGCCGCGCGTCGAACAGCTGATAATGCCACCATTCGTTCCGGTAGAAGTCCCAGCCCGCCGACCTCATGAGGCCCATGAGCAGCAGGCGGTTGCGTTGCGCCTCGACGGAAATGTCGGTGCGTCCATGATGGGACAGCGGCGTGAAGGCATCGAACGCGGTCCCCATGTCGAGTTCGTTTCCGTCGGCGTCGAGCAGGCTGAGGTCGACGGCCACGCCGCGCGAATGGGGCGAGCCGCGACGGGGATCGGCGATGAACTCCGGGTCGGGGTTCACGTTCCATAGAGCCCATTGCGCCTCCACCGGCCGCAGCGCGTCGAATATGCGCAGCCGGTATCCGAGCGGCCGGGCGAGAGCGATTGCGGTGGAGAGCCTGTCGGCCGCCTCCCGGTGCAGCCAGCATTCGGCGTTCCGATAAACCGGCCGCCCCGTTAGATTTGCATCCGTCGCATAGGCCAGCGTCACGTCGACGTCGAATTCGGGCGGAGCGATCGCAACAATGTCGAGCTTCATGACACCAGAATGCCCAGCCGCCTCCAGCAGCGCCAGTGTCCCGCGCGGACGCCGCCCGTGAGCACCGTCCTAGCGTTCGACTGCGCCGTGAGCGGGCAGGGCGTCGCGATCGTGCGCGACGGCATCTCCCTGGCGAGCCTCTTCGAGGAGGGGCGTGATCAGGCGGCACGTCTCCTGCCCGCGATTGCCGAGGTGATGGAACGTGCCGGCGTGACGCGAAGCCAGATCGACCTGATCGCGGTCACGACCGGGCCCGGCAGCTTCACCGGCGTGCGGGTGGGATTGTCCGCGGCGCGCGGCCTGGCGGTCGGGCTCGGAATTCCCCTGGCCGGCATCCCCACCACCACGGTCCTGCACACCCAGGCGAAGGCGGCGGACCGGCTGGTGGTTGCGGCGGTCGACACCAGGCTCGACGACTGGTTCTGCGCGATCGGCGACGATCCCGTGCCCTTCGCCGCAACGGTCAGAGATCTCGCGACGCGCCTCGCCGGACACAGGTGTGTGATCGCCGGCAAGGATGTGGCGCCGCTCGCCGCGTCCCTTCAGGCCGCCGGCATCGATGCGATCGCGCAGGACGGGCCCCCGGACCCCGTCGTCCTCGGCCGCCGGGCGCTCGTGGATGGCGTCGATGCCTGGCAGACCCGAAACCGCGCCGAAGGCCTGCCCCGTCCGCTCTACCTGCGGGGGGTCAACATAACCCTGCCGGACGGTGCCCGCCGCACCGTC
>JAGNNA010000360.1 GCA_017990895.1 Reyranella sp. | reverse complement strand
CTACGTGGACCCGACCGGCGAGTACGAGAAGCTGGTCAATCTCGACGGCCCGCCGCGCGAAGTGATCCGCAACAACGAGCAAGTCACCTGCTACCTGCCGGTCTCGAAGCTGGTGCGCATCGAAAGCCGCGCCTCGCGCTCGGTCTTCCCCTCGCTGCTGCCCAACCAGATCGCTACGCTGGCGCAGAACTACATCATGCGCGAGGCCGAACCGGCGCGCGTGGCCGGCCGCGATGCCCAGGCCTTCGTGCTCGAGCCTCGCGACGGCATGCGCTACGGCCATGTGTTCTGGACTGACACCGCGACCGGGCTGCTGCTCAAGACGCGGATGTACGACGAGAACAACCGGGTCGTGGAAATGTCGGCGTTCCTGGAAGTGCAGATCAACGCCAAGGTCGACCGCTCGATGGTGGAGTCTTCGTTTCCGGTGCGGCCGGCCGACTGGCTGGTCCAGCGGACACCCGCCGCCGGCGGCGGGCAAAAGCCCACCGGCTGGTGGGTCAGCAGGCTGCCCTCCGGCTTCAGCAAGATCGTCGAGGGCTACCGGATGCTGCCGGATCGCACCGAGCCTGTCGCGCACCTCGTCTACACCGACGGGCTGGTCGCGGTCTCCGTCTTCGTCGAGGTCATGCCGGGAACGCCGCAAATACTCGGCTTGTCCCAGCAGGGCGCGATCAACATCTACAAGCGCCAGCTCGACGAGTTCCTGGTGACCGTCCTGGGCGAGACCCCGGGGATTACCGTGCGGCAGATCGCCAATTCCGTAGTGCACAGATAGCAAGAAGAGGATGCAATTCATGAACATGACAGTCGACAAATCCCCCGCGGCACTGCTGGGCGCCGCGTTTGCGGTACTCTGGCTGGGCCTCGTTCCGGCGGCAGGGGCGCAGCGTTCCCTGCCCGACTTCACGGATCTCTACGAGAAGCAGGCGGCGACGGTGGTCAGCATCGAGACCAAGCAAAAGGTCAAGCGCGGCACCGGTTTCGCAGTGCCGCCCGGCATCGACGAGAACGACCCGTTCTACGACTTCTTCCGGCGCTTCGGCCCGCGGGGCCAGCAACGCGACCGCGACATCGAGATTCCCGGATCCGGCTCCGGCTTCATCGTCAGCGGCGACGGCTACATCATCACCAACCATCATGTGGTGGAAGACGCCGACGAAGTCCGCGTCCTGCTCTCCGACAAGCGCGAGTTCAAGGCCAAGGTGATCGGGTCCGACAAGCGCACCGACACGGCGCTGATCAAGATCGAGGCGACCGGGTTGCCCAGGGCCGCCATCGGCGATCCGACCAAGCTCAGGGTGGGCGGGTGGGTCGTGGCAATCGGCCAGCCGTTCGGGCTGGAGAGCACGATGACGGCCGGTATCCTCTCCGCCAAGCAGCGCGACATCGGCGGCACGGATCTGGTGCCGTTCCTGCAGTCCGACGTGGCGATCAATCCCGGCAACTCGGGCGGTCCGCTGTTCAACATGCGCGGCGAAGTGATCGGCATCAATTCGATGATCTTCAGCCGCTCGGGCGGCTATCAGGGCGTCGCGTTCTCGATCCCCATCGACGTGGCCATGAACGTCGTCGACCAGCTGCGCGACTCGGGCAAGGTGCGCCGCGGCCGCATCGGCGTGTCCATCGGCCCGGTCGACAAAGACAAGGCGGAAGCGTTCGGCCTGCCCAAGGCCCAGGGCGCGCTGGTCAACGAGGTCGTCAAGGGCGCCCCGGCCGAGAAGGCCGGCATCGAGGCCGGCGACATCATCCTGAAGTTCGAAGGCAAGGCCGTCGAAAAGTCCAGCGACCTGCCGCGCATCGTGACCCAGATCAAGCCCGGCACCAGGTCGACGGCCCAGGTCTGGCGCAAGGGCGCGACCCGGGACATCACCGTCGTCGTCGAAGAAATGAAGGACGACGACCAGCCCAAGTCCGACCGCCGCGGCAGCCGCGGCAAGGACAAGGAGCCGGCCGACAAAGCCAACCGGCTGGGCCTGATCGTTGCCCCGCTTTCGGAAGACGACAAGAAGGAACTCAAGCTCAAGGGCGGCCTGAAGGTGGAGCAGAACGTCGGCTCGTCGCGCAACCTGCAGGAAGGCGACGTGATCCTGGCCCTGGTCAACAAGGGCACCGTCACCGAACTCAAGTCGGTCGATCAGCTCAACCAGTTGCTCGCCAAGATGGAGGTCGGCACCAACGTGACGCTGCAGATCCGCCGCGGCGAAAATACCGCCTTCCTGTCGATGCGGGTCGCCGAGTAGTTGGCCGGCCGCCCGCATCTGGTCGTCTATGGCCGCGCCTACTGCCATCTTTGCGATGACATGGTCGCCGCCCTGGCGGCCCTGCAGGAAGAAGGCGGATTCTCGCTGGAGGTCGTCGATGTCGACGCGGATCCCGAACTGGAAGCGCGGTACGACTTGCTCGTCCCGGTCCTGACCATCGAGGGGCGGGAGATCTGTCACTACCACCTGGATCGGGAGAAGCTGGACGTGGCGTTGCGATAGCGCTGGGGGCGGCCGGGGTGGGGTAGCGTGGTGCTCTCCGAAGTGGGTGATGGGTGTCGCTGCGCTCGACCCATCCTACGGTGTGCTACGCCATAGGTGCGGCGGTCGCTAAACACGCGGAAATCTGTTAGAATTCAACCAGTTCTCTTTGCTGCAAAAAGGGCACCCGGCGTGCCCTTTTTTCTTTACCGCCCCTCGCCGTTTTCGGACACTGATGGACCACATCAGAAATTTTTCCATCATCGCCCACATCGACCACGGGAAATCGACTCTCGCGGACCGGTTCATCCAGCTTTGCGGCGGGCTCTCCGACCGCGAAATGGAAGAGCAGGTCCTCGATTCGATGGACCTGGAGCGCGAGCGCGGGATCACCATCAAGGCTCAAACCGCCGCACTCAGCTACAAGGCGAAGGACGGGACGACGTACCGGTTGAACCTGATCGACACGCCGGGCCACGTCGACTTCTCGTACGAAGTGAGCCGGTCGCTTGCCGCCTGCGAGGGCGCGCTGCTCGTCGTCGACGCTTCGCAAGGCGTGGAAGCGCAGACCGTCGCCAACTGCTACACCGCAGTGGAGCAGGGCGTCGAAGTCGTGCCGGTGATCAACAAGATCGACCTGCCCTCGGCCGATCCGGAGCGCGTGATCGGCGAGATCGAGGACATCATCGGCATTCCGGCGAAGAACGCCGTGCTCGCCAGCGCCAAGAGCGGCCTCGGCGTGATCGATTGCCTCGAGGCGGTCATCGAGCGCGTGCCGCCGCCCTCCGGCGATCCGGCGGCGCCGCTGTCGGCGCTGATCATCGACTCATGGTTCGACAACTACGTCGGCGTCGTGATGCTGGTGCGCGTCAAGGACGGAACGCTCAAGCCCAAGGACAAGATCCAGCTGATGGCCACCGGCGCGACGTACCTGTGCGAGCAGGTCGGCGTGTTCACGCCCAAGTCCGTCGCGCGCGAGCAGCTGTCGGCCGGCGAAGTCGGCTTCATCATCGCCGGCATCAAGGAACTGAAGGGCGCGAAGGTCGGCGACACGGTGACGCTGGCGGCGCGGCCCGCGGCGAAGGCGCTGCCCGGATTCAAGGAAATCAAGCCGCAGGTGTTCGCCGGCCTCTATCCGGTCGAGTCGAACCAGTACGAGGCGCTGCGCGATGCGCTGAACAAGCTGCAGCTGAACGATGCGTCGCTGCGCTTCGAGCCGGAAGTCTCGCAGGCGCTGGGTTTCGGCTTCCGCTGCGGCTTCCTCGGACTCCTGCACATGGACATCGTCCAGGAGCGGCTGGAGCGCGAGTACGACATGGACCTGATCACCACGGCGCCGACCGTGATCTACCAGATCCTGATGCGCGACGGCGAACTGGTCGAGATCGAGAACCCGTCCAAGATGCCGGACCTGTCCAGGATCGAGGAGATCCGCGAGCCCATCATCACCGCATCGATCCTGATGCCGCAGGAATACGTCGGCGCCGTGATCACGCTCTGCACGGAGAAGCGCGGCACGCAGAAGAACATGCAGTACCTGGGACGGCAGGTGATGCTGACGTACGAATTGCCGATGGCCGAAGTGGTGATGGATTTCTTCGACAAGCTGAAGTCGGTGAGCCGCGGCTACGCTTCGCTCGACTACGAGTTCAAGGAATTCCGGATCGCCGACGTGGTGAAGCTCGACATCCTGATCAACGCCGAGAAGGTCGATGCGCTGTCGGTGATGGTGCATCGGGCCAACAGCCAGTACCGCGGCCGCGAGGTCGCCGCCAAGATGAGGAAGCTCATTCCGCGGCAGATGTTCGACGTCGCCATCCAGGCCGCGATCGGCTCGAACATCATCGCCCGCGAATCGATCAAGGCGCTGCGCAAGAACGTGCTGGCCAAGTGCTACGGCGGCGACATCACGCGGAAGAAGAAGCTGCTGGAAAAGCAGAAGGCGGGCAAGAAACGGATGAAACAGGTCGGCTCGGTGGAGATTCCGCAGGAGGCGTTCCTGGCCATACTCCAGGTGGGCGACAAATAGGCGGCAATCGGGTCCCGGATGGAACCCATGCCGCGCAATCGGCGCCTGGTCGCATCGATAGTCACGCCCCGGGGGATTTGCTCTAGAGTACCGGATGGCCCGCATGGCCTCCGCGCAACGATCAAGGAAACGAAATGCCGAACTGGATGACGAACTTTGCCCTGATACTGTTCATCCTGCTGGTGTTCACCGGACTGGTGACCCTGGCGGACAAGCTGATATTCAGCAAGAAGCGCGCGGAAGGCGAGGCCGAGCCGTGGTGGATCGAGTATCCGAAGAGTTTCTTCCCGGTCATCCTCATCGTGTTCATGCTGCGCTCGTTCCTGGTCGAGCCGTTCAAGATCCCGTCGTCGTCGATGCGCCCGACGCTGGAGGTTGGCGACTTCATCCTGGTCAACAAGTTCGCGTACGGAATCCGGCTGCCGATCGTGGAGAAGAAGATCGTCGAGATCAACCAGCCCGAGCGCGGCGACGTGCTGGTGTTCCGCTACCCGCAGGACCCGACGCTCGACTACATCAAGCGCGTGGTCGGCATCCCCGGCGACGAGGTGACGTAC
>JAGNNA010000359.1 GCA_017990895.1 Reyranella sp. | reverse complement strand
GTCGAAGGGCCGAGCGGCATCGCCACGAGCGCAACGGCGAACGCGGCGACCAATGAGCCGAGATAGGGAACGAAATTCGCCACGCCGGTCATCAGGCCGAGCAGCGCGGCGCCGGGCAGGCCGAGGATATGCAGGGCCGTTCCCATCGTTAAGGCCAGGATGGAATTGCGGACAAGCTGTCCGACGAGCCAGCTGCGCAGAACGCCTCCCATCTCGTTCATCACCTGGCGCGCGCGCGCGCCGGGCGACGGGCAGAAGCCGCAGCGCACCGTCCCGGTAGCTGCCGGGGCTGGCGGCCAGGAAAAGACCCAGAAACACCACGACGATCAGGTTGATGGTGACGGCGTAGGCTCCGGCAACCGCTCGATGGACGTGGCCCAACAGCCGTCCGGGTTCGGCGACGAGGCGCAGCGGGTCGGCTTTTCCTTCGGGCCCGAACAGCTCGATCCCGTACGGCGCCAGGTAGGCCTGTATCACTTCGATTTGCGCGTCGATCACGCGCATCGTCGAACGCGCCTGTTCCGGAAGGCGGGCGATCCCCCAGGCAACTGCGAGGGCGGCGACGATGCCGAGGACGATTCCGACGAGAGCGAACCGCCAGACGCGGGAGACCGGAAGCAGGCGGCCCACCGCGCTCGTGCAGGCGTCCAGGAAGGTCGCAAACAGGATGCCGGCGAACAGGAAGAGCAGGCTCGCCACGTTGTACCAGGCGAGGGCGAGCGCCAGTCCCACCGCCAAGACGATCAGCAGGGCTGCCAGCAGAGAAACAGGCGCCTTTTGCGGAATAGTTGCATTCACCGCGTCTTCCGCCGGGGAAAGTCCGCCTCGAGTGGTCATTTCCTGAAGTCCTTCGAACGGTCGCCGCGTGCTTGCCGGAGTATCACCTTCGGCCCTGGCCGACACAACGCACACCCATTGCTCCAGTCGTTCCGGTGTCTATCTGCTTGCGACGGGGCGCGGGATGGCGTGAACTGAGATATCTCGTCAAATGCGGCAAACGCGCAAGAGGAGTGGTCGCATGAGCAAGGACGAACGAGACCGCATTGAAGGTCTGAATGCGGGCGCCGCCATCCGGTCGAACTGGGGCTGGTTCGTGATCCTCGGCGTGGTGTTGATGGTGGCAGGAGCCATCGCGATCATCCTGCCTGCGCTTTCAGCGATCGCGGCGGAAAGAATCCTCGGTACAGTTCTCTGTGTCGGTGGCTTCGTTCAGGTTGTCCAGGCTTCCAAGGTCTCGAACTGGCTCGGCTTCGCCTGGCATCTGCTGCTCGGTCTGTTCGCAACGGTCGGCGGCGCGCTGATCTACATCGATTCGCTTCATGCCGTCGTTACCATCACGATTCTCATTGCAGTCATCTTCGCAATTCTCGGCGTGTCGCAGATAATCTTCGCGCTCAAGGTCAGACGCATGGCGGCATGGCATTGGTTTCTGGTCTCGGGCGGCGTCGCCCTTGTCGTCAGTGTGCTGCTCCTGATGAAACTTCCCTACAGCCATTCCTTTACGCCCGCGACGATCGGCGGCGTCTCTCTCCTGTGCACGGGCTGGGCATATGTCGCCATTGCACTCGCATCCAGAGGGACGACGCGATAGGTTTTCATGGCACAAGACAATCGAGTCTTTCGATTCGTCCGCGCTCGACAACTTCCCGGAAAGTCAGAGAGTGATACTGTACCAGCCTGCACGACGGAGCCGCTGCAGGTCAGGTCCAGCTGGGTCGCCACGCTCGGCGTCATCTACCTCGTTGCCGAGCTGGCGGCGCTTTCCGTCGTCGGCTTCGTGACTCTGCCGACGCGAAGACGGAGATCAGGGCACGATGGCGTGCCAGAGACATCCGACACGGGGTTCACTGACCTCGAGTGTCTTTGGCGACGTCGAGGCATCGGCCGTCACGTTGAAGTTAGTGCCGCCGATCGCAAAAGTCGTCGTGTACACGTTTGGCGCGCTTCTGACCATGTTCCTGGTGATTCCACCTGCGGTGCGAAGGGTGGCGCCGTCATTGGTCGTCACGAACGTGTGAACCCGCGACAGTTCGGCGTCCCATCGGTTGCATCCGGCCGGGTGTCTGCCTGTTGGAACTACACGGAATTCTATCGTCGTGCCCTGCGCCAGTACCGTCGACGATGCGGTTCCCCAACAGAGGACAGTAAGTGCCGCAGCAAGGGCGGCTTTTCCAGTCTTGCGCATTGTTCACTCCCAAGTTGATGCAAAAAGCACCCGACAGAATCCGATGAGGCATCGAGTGGTTCGACTCGCTTGAAGCTTCAGGAGGATCATTTCTGCGATATGCGGTGCTGCTCGTTGATATATAGCAACCGAGCCTGCCGTGAGCATCGATGATCTTGGAGCTTCCAAATCGTACGAATAACTGCCCTTGGTGGACCGCCGTTCGATTCGGCCCCAAGGCCATCTGCAGCATAGGTGTCGTCATAGCCGACGATTCGTTCAAAAGCCGGTACCAGAGTTCTACTTCCCGAGCCTGCCACAGCCGTCCCCGGAAATGGCTCTCCTGGCCCTCCCCCGAGGAGTTCGGCGGTGACGACCGGACTCAATTGTCTAGGCTTCCGCTGTTGTGCAGTTTGTCTGAAATAGCGAGTGTCGGCTTGGCTGAAGCTGAGGTTGGGTAAACGCGCGCAGATGTGATGGTGCCCTGCCGGAGTTCCTTTCCGGCAATCTTCATCAATACCGTCCAGTTCTCTCTTTTGACCACTCCGGCACGCCAATCCTGACATGAGACAGACCTTAGGAGGGCGATCCTGATCGCCCGCGGCCGAGGATGTCAGTCCTGACGCGACGGAAGGCGATCCGAGGCCGAGTACAGCCTCACCGGCGCTTCAATGCCCTTCAGAACATGGTCGCGTCCGGTATCGTTCCAGCCGAGCGCGGGCGTGCGGTCATATACCCGCTGCGTCACGAGGATCGTGCCTGCGGCTGCGGCGGACTGGGCGCGGGCGGCGATGTTCACTACCGTCCCGATGGCGGTCAGATCGCGATGGGAACGGCCGAACTCGCCGAACTTCATCATGCCGGAATCGATCCCGATGCCGACGCCGAGAGACCGCTCGTCGATGCCGTGCGCTCGTGCAAAGTCAGCGAAGCGGGCTCGGCAATTCTCCTGCAGGAGACGCGCGGCCGCGATGGCGCGGGCGGCATGGTCGGCATGCTTTACCGGGAAATTGAACACCGCCATCACGGCATCCCCGATCGTCTTGTTGAGCAATCCGTCCTGGGCCCATATGGCGTCGCCGCAAGCGTCGTAGAAGACATCGAGCAGTTCGGACATCGCTTCCGGCTGCAGCGCTTCGGTCAGGCCCGTATAGCCGCGCAGATCGGCGAACATCACCGAGGCGTCGATGTCGACGTTGCGGGCCCGCATGATCGTGGTGAAGGCCAGTTCGCAGAACGTGCAGGTATTCGGGTTCATCCGGCTCGGCCTGAGGCCGAAGGCCCGGAACGGCAGCGAGGTGATGCCGCGCAGCGGCACCGGCAGGCGCAGGTTTTGCCAGCACCCCTTGCAAATCAATGACGGAGATTGAGTCATGCAGACCTCAGGAGCGGCGACCCACTGCGCCAACAATCACTAGAGAGAGTTGCCGCCGTCACACGCGCGCTGACGGATTTGAGCGCAAAGAACACGGGCGCGCAACGCGTCCCCAACCAAAGTCTTGAATTGCATCCGCCTATCGGTGCGCCCCGAAGCATCGCGGAGCGCGTCGAGCACCGTCTTGGGTTACCGCGCCGCGGATAACCATCTGCGATCGAAGACATCGGCCAGCGCCCGGTAAGTCGACACCGGGACCTGGTCGAAGCCGCCGCTACCGCCCGTCAGAAACTCGTCGAAAAGCCGGTCGGTGGCGGCTTGATCTTCGACGTCCAATCCCAGCGCTACCAGATCTCCTGCAATCGAGCCTCGCGGGAGATATGCGTCTCTCGAACGCAGCAGCGCATTCGACTCTGGCAGACGCACCATGACGATGCGCGTTACCGATGGCTGCGCATCGGGGCCGATGCGGGTCGTGCCGAACATCAGGCCACTCAGAATGCGTGCTGGGGGAGAGGCCTGGAACAGGCAGAAAGTGACGACCTGCGCGCCACCCGTCGCCTCGGAGGGACGATATCACGTCGCCGGCCGCCCCATCGCGTTGACCGACATCAGGGTTCCGATCTTCGCCGTCGGCACGAGCTGGGATCACGTGGCCCCTTGGCGGTCGACCTACAAGATCCACCTGCTGGCCGATACCGAAGTCACCTATGTGCTGTCCACGGGGGGCCACAATGCCGGCATCGTGTCCGAGCCCGGCCGTGACGGCCGCCATCACCAGGTGATGACCAAGAATGCCGAGGATCGTTACGTCGATCCCGAAACGTGGGCAGCCATCGCGCCGCAGCGCGACGGCTCGTGGTGGCCAACGCTGGCCGCGTGGCTCGCATCACGTTCTGAAGGCGGCCAGGTACCGCCGCCCATGGGCCAGCCCTCGGCCGGACTGGCACCGCTCTGCGACGCGCCGGGCCCCTACGTGCTGC
Source organism: Reyranella sp. (assembly GCA_017990895.1). Lineage (GTDB taxonomy): Bacteria > Pseudomonadota > Alphaproteobacteria > Reyranellales > Reyranellaceae > Reyranella. Next base: position 534 of record JAGNNA010000359.1, on the reverse strand, counting down.
AGGACTGACGCCGAGCGCTTATCGCCAGAACAGGGCGAGCAGGATGATGATCGGAATCGGAATACCGAGCATCCAGAGCAAAATCGAACGGCCCATTGATATCTCCTTCATGTGACGGCGATTGCAAACGAGCCGTCGCCCTTGAAGGTTGCAGATGCTCACGCCACTTGGATGATCTCCTGCCGTTCACGTCACGCTGACTGGAGTAGTGTTCCTTGGCTCTTCTCGACGGCCGCACGATCCTCATCGTCGAAAACGATCCGGCCATCGGGCTGGATCTCAGTGCAACCCTGGTTGCTGCGGGGGCCACTCCCGTGGGACCCGCCAACAGCGTGGAGAGCGCCTTCGTGCTGATTGCCGATCATGCGATCGATGCCGCGATCCTCGACATCCGCCTCCACGAGGATGAGCTTGTGTTTCCCGTCGCCGATACGCTCCAGGCGCTGCGCGTTCCCTATGTCTTCGCCAGCGGTCGCTCGACGGCCCTGATGCCCCTGCGCCATGGCGACCGCCCGTTCTTCGACAAGCCCTTCC
>JAGNNA010000358.1 GCA_017990895.1 Reyranella sp. | reverse complement strand
GGGGCTGATCCACGAGTATGCGCTCTCCAGCCAGGAGGGCGTGGCGCTGATGTGCCTCGCGGAGGCGCTGCTGCGTATCCCCGACGACGAGACGCGCGACGCGCTGATCCGCGACAAGATCGGCGGCGGCGACTGGCGCGCGCATCTCGGGCGCAGCCCGTCGCTGTTCGTGAATGCCGCCACCTGGGGCCTCATGCTGACCGGCCGGCTGACGGCGACCAGCAGCGAGACCGGCCTGTCGGCCGCGCTCACCCGGTTGATCGCGCGAGGCGGCGAGCCTTTGATCCGCGGCGGCGTCAACATCGCGATGCGCCTGATGGGCGAGCAGTTCGTCTCCGGCCAGACGATCGGCGAAGCGCTGCAGAACGGCCGCCGCCTCGAGGAAGAGGGCTTCCGCTATTCCTACGACATGCTGGGCGAGGCGGCGATCACAGCCCAGCAGGCCGAGCATTATCGCCTGGCCTACGAACAGGCGATCCATGCGATCGGCGAGGCGTCGGCCGGACGCGGCATCTACGAGGGCCCCGGCATCTCTCTGAAACTCTCGGCGCTGCATCCGCGCTACAGCCGCTCGCAGGTCGAGCGCGTGCACGTCGAACTCTATCCGCGCTTGCGCAACCTCGCCGTGCTCGCGCGCGGCTACGACATCGGCGTCAACATCGATGCGGAGGAGGCGGACCGGCTCGAACTCTCGCTCGACCTGCTGGAGCGGCTCTGTTTCGATCCTGCGCTTGAGGGCTGGAACGGCATGGGCTTCGTGGTGCAGGCCTACCAGAAGCGCGCCGCTTTCGTGATCGACCATCTGATCGACCTCGGCCGCCGCAGCCGCCACCGGCTGATGATCCGGCTGGTCAAGGGCGCCTACTGGGACAGCGAGATCAAGCGGGCGCAGGTCGATGGGCTGGAGGATTTCCCGGTCTTCACGCGCAAGATCCACACCGACGTTTCCTACCTCGCCTGCGCGCGCAAGCTGCTGGCCGCGCCCGATGCGGCCTTCCCGCAGTTCGCCACGCACAATGCGCTGACCCTGGCATCGATCCACGCCATGGCCGGCGAGAATTTCTATGCCGGCCAGTACGAGTTCCAGTGCCTGCATGGCATGGGCGAGCCGCTCTACGAGGAGGTGGTCGGGCGGGAGAAGCTCAACCGCCCTTGCCGCATCTATGCCCCAGTCGGCACGCACGAGACCTTGCTCGCCTACTTGGTGCGCCGGCTGCTTGAGAACGGTGCGAACACCTCGTTCGTGAACCAGGTCGCCGATCCCGACCTGGCAATCGAGGCCCTGCTGGCCGATCCGGTCGAACGCGCCCGCGCCCTATCGCCGGTCGGTTCGCCGCATCCGCTCATCGCGTTGCCGCGCGACCTGTTCGGGCCGAAGCGGGCCAATTCGAGGGGGCTCGATCTAGTCAACGAAGGCGTGCTTGCGGGACTGGCGCGTGAGCTGACGGCCAGCGTTTCTACGCTACTGAGTACGACGCCGGTATTGGCTGACGGTCCACGCGACGGCACCAAGCGAGAGGTGCGCAATCCTTCGGACAGAGGCGATCTCGTCGGCACTGTCGCCGAGGCCACGCCGGAACTTGTCGACGAAGCCTGCGCCAGGGCCGGGCCATGGTCGGCGGCGCCCATCGATCGGGCCGCGATCCTGCGCCGGGCGGCCGATCTGATGGAAGCCCGCATGGAAAAGCTGTTGGGGCCAATCGTGCGCGAGGCCGGCAAGACGCTGGGCAACGCCGTGGGCGAGGTGCGCGAGGCGGTGGATTTCCTGCGCTATTACGCAGGCTGCATCGAAGGCTTCGGCAACGAAACGCACCGGCCGCTGGGCTTGGTCGCCTGCATCAGCCCATGGAATTTCCCGCTCTCGATCTTCATCGGGCAGGTTGCCGGCGCTCTGTCAGCAGGTAACGCCGTGGTTGCTAAGCCAGCCGAAGAGACGCCCCTGACCGCGGCTCTTGCGGTGGATTTGCTGCACGAGGCCGGTGTTCCGCGCGCCGTGCTGCAGTTCCTGCCGGGCGATGGCGAGATCGGCAAGCGTCTGGTCGCCAACGCCGCCGTGGCGGGCGTGGTCTTCACCGGTTCGACCGAGGCGGCGCAATCGATCAATCGCACGCTCGCGCGGCGTCTCGGTGCCGGCGGTCGGCCCGTGCCCCTGATCGCCGAGACCGGCGGCCAGAACGCGCTGGTGGCGGATTCATCGGCGCTACCCGAACAGCTCGTGCTCGACGCGGTCACATCGGCCTTCGACTCGGCCGGCCAGCGCTGCTCAGCGCTCCGCGTCCTGTGCCTGCAGGACGATATCGCGGACAAGGTTGTGTCCCTGCTGGAAGGGGCGATGGCGGAGCTGGGGATTGGCAATCCCGACCGGCTTTCGGTCGATGTCGGCCCCGTCATCTCGGCCGAGGCGCGGAAGCGGCTGCTCGACCATGTCGAACGCATGCTCGCGGCCGGCCATCGCGTCCATCAGGTGCCGCTCACCAGTGAAGCGGCGCAGGGAAACTTCGTGCCGCCGACCTTGATCGAGATAGGCGCGGTTTCCGATCTGCCCGGCGAGGTGTTCGGTCCCGTGCTGCATGTCCTGCGCTACGAACGGGAGGACATGGAGGATGTGATCAGCGCCGTGAACACGACCGGCTTCGGTCTGACCTTCGGTGTGCACAGCCGCATCGACGAGACGATCGAGCGGGCGACGGCGGTGAGCGCCGCGGGCAACCAGTACGTCAACCGCAACATGATCGGCGCCGTCGTGGGCGTGCAGCCCTTCGGCGGACATGGCCTGTCGGGCACGGGACCGAAGGCGGGCGGACCGCTCTACGTCCACCGACTGTTGGCGACCGGATCGGCCGCCGATGTGGAGGCGGGCGAGCTCGCCGGCCCGGTCGGCGAGCGCAACGTCTATGCGCTGCGGCCCAAGGGCGCGATCCGCTGTATCGCGGCGAATCCGGCGGAGCTGAGCGCGCAGCAGGAGCTGGTGCGGTCGACCGGCAATCGAGTCGCCTCGGGCGAAGCCGAGGATATTGCAGGCGTCCTGTTCTCGGGCAGCGAGAGCGACCTTCTGGAGCTCTCCCGTCGCATGGCCGAGCGGCCGGGCCGGATCGTGCCGGTCCATGTCGCGCCCTATCCGCGCGCGCTCCTGTTCGACGAGGTGTCGCTCAGCGTCAACACCGCCGCCGCCGGCGGCAACGCCAGCCTGATGGCGATCGGTTAGCGGCCGCGCCTCAGTACAGGCCGTACTTCTTGGGCGGGCCGGGATGGTTCACGCAGAGCATCTCGGGCGAGGTGATCGGGCCCATCTTGATGCGTTCTTCCTCACACTTCTCGTAGGTGAAGGGGCCGCCGAACACCTTGGGGCCGCCACCGACGATAATGTAGGATTTCTCCAGGTACCAGCCCGGGGCCGTGTAGGCTTGGCTGGCGCCGGGGCCGGTACACGCCCCCAAGGTCGTGGCCGCAGCCGCGACCAGCAGCGAAGCGGCGAGCAGGGTCGCCCAGCGACCGATCGAACGTTCCGACATCAGCTCAGCCTCTCCCCCGGGCAATGAACGCTGCCCACGTACGGCAGCCAAATTAGGCCATGGCCGCGATGTCTTCAATGCATTGAGAACGACGGTTAGGATGCGGCACATGCGCCAGTTCCCGCTGTTACCGTTCTTCATGGCCATCGCTTCGTGGCCATCGAGCCTGCTCGCACTGGACCGCGCAGCCCTCACCGGTACCGACATACCCTTCGCCGTTACCTCCGAGATTGTCACCCGGCGGTCAGGCGAGGCGTCGACCACCCGGACCCAGCAGACGCATGTGCTCCGTAAGGGCGGGGAGGTCACCACTTATAATGTGGATTAGCCGACCCTCTATCTCAGGACCCGCGGTGCCAATTCCATATTCCCGGTGGAGGCACTCTACTCGACCGAAGCCAACGACCCTCGCAAATGGACCTATTCGATCGGTCCCAACGTCCGCCTGATGCCCGGCCAATCCGTCAGCTACAGCGCCGACATGAAGAGCGCCGACGGAAAACTCAGGCTGGCGGCCAGGATGACCCTCGATTTCCTCGAAGCCGGCACCCCGGAACTGGGCGGATGCCGCTTCGACGTTTTGAAATACCGGCGAACGCTCGAGGGACTGGCGGACCGCCATCCGGTCTCGAACGGCGAGGAACTCTGGTTCGCGCCCGCTCTGCGCACCACTGTCGCGTCTATCCTGCGGACCGGCAATATCGAGGTTGCCAGCACCCCGGTGGCAATATCGTTGGATTTCAAGAAGATAGAGTAACCTCCTCGCGCCCGCATTTGTGGCGTAACGAGGGCTTTCGTTTGCAGGGCCGGCCGGGCTAATAATGCCGCGACAAGCGATTTGCATCCGGGGGGATGCTGGGCCAGCTAGCGCGCCAGCAAGGTAGAATCATGGCATTGCCTGAAAAGCAGGGACTGTACGACCCACGCAACGAACACGATTCCTGCGGCGTCGGCTTCGTGGCCGATATCAAGGGCCGGAAAACGCACGCCATCGTGCGCCAGGGCCTGCAGATCCTGGTCAATCTCGATCATCGTGGCGCCGTCGGCGCCGATCCGCTGATGGGCGATGGCGCGGGCGCCATGATCCAGATTCCGGACGCGCTGCTGCGTGACTGGGCGCGCAAGGAGGGCGTCGATCTGCCGGAGCCCGGCCACTACGCAGTGGCGATGTGCTTTCTGCCGCCGGACGAGAAGGCAAGAGCGTTTGCGATCAAGCGCTTCGAGCATTTCATTAAAGTGGAGAAGCAGAAGCTGGTGGGCTGGCGCGACGTGCCGACCGACCTGACGGGGCTCGGCAAGGCGGTCATCGAATCGATGCCGGTCATCCGCATGGCGATCGTCGGTCGCGGGGCGAAAGTCGCTGACCAGGACGCGTTCGAGCGCAAGGTGCTGGCGATCCGCAAGCAGACGCAGAACCCGCTGGCCGACCTCGAGAAGAAGCACAAATTGCCTGGTCTTTCAGGCCTTTACATGCCGTCCTTCTCGTCGCGCACCGTGGTCTACAAGGGCCTGCTGCTCGCGCACCAGGTTGAGAGCTTCTATGAGGATC
>JAGNNA010000357.1 GCA_017990895.1 Reyranella sp. | reverse complement strand
GCCGGAAGAGCGGCGCATCTTCACCGAACTGTCGGTGATGGAGAATCTCGAGGTTGGCCGCCAAGCTGCGCGCACCGGCGTGCCCGTCTGGACCGAGGAGAAGCTGTTTAAGTTGTTCCCCAACCTAGCGCACATGCGCGAGCGGCCCGGCGGGCGGATGTCGGGCGGCGAGCAGCAGATGCTCACCATCGCGCGCACCCTGATGGGCAATCCGAGCTGCGTGCTGCTCGACGAGCCGTCGGAAGGGCTCGCCCCCATCATCGTCGAGGAGATGGCCAACTCCATCCGGGCGCTGAAGGGCGAGGGCGTGTCGGTCATCCTGTGCGAGCAGAACCTGCATTTTGCGCTGGGCGTCGCCGACCGCGCCTACATCATCGAGAAGGGCCAGATCCGCTTCGGCGGCTCGATGGCAGAGCTGGCCGCCAACGACTCCCTCCGCGAACAATATCTTTCGGTCTGAGCCCATGTCGTCCAAGAGCAGCTTCACCGTCGGCATCGATGTCGGCGGCACCTTCACCGACCTGCTGGCGATCGATCCGGCCACTAATGAGGTGAAGCTCGCCAAAGTGCCGACCACGGTCGAGAACCAGGCGATCGGCTTCATGGCGGCACTGGCGGCGGCGGGACTGGATCCGGCGCTGCTGCAGGCCGTCGTGCACGGCACGACGACGACGACCAATGCGGTGCTCGAACGCAAGATCGCCAAGGTCGGACTGATCACGACCAAAGGGTTCCGCGACGTGCTGGAGTTGGGGCGCCGCACGCGCCCTCAGGCTTACGGGTTGCGCGGCACCTTCACGCCGGTGATCGACCGCGAGGTGCGGCTCGAAGTGCCCGAGCGCATGGATGCCGACGGCAAGGTGCTGACGCCGCTCGACGAAGTGGCCGTCGCCGACGCGGCGCGGAGACTGCTGGCGGCGGGTTGCGAGGCCGTCGTCATCCATTTCCTGCACAGCTACATCAACCCGGCACACGAGCGCCGCGCCGCCGAGATCGTGCGCGGCCTGTGGCCGAACGCCTATGTCACCGCGGGCCATGCCATCCTGTCGGAGTATCGCGAGTACGAACGCGGCGTGACGGCGGCGGTCAACGCCTCGGTGCAGCCGGTGCTCGACCGCTATCTCTCGCGGTTGCGCACGGAGCTGAAGGCCAAGGGCTACGACCGCGACCTGCTGGTGATGCAGGGTAACGGTGGCACGATCTCCTCGCAGCTGATCGCCGAGGCGGCGGTGAACACGGTCATGTCCGGCCCGGCCTCGGGCGTGATGGCGGCGGCCTATACCGGCCGCGCCTCCGGTCATCCCAATCTGATCACCTACGACATGGGCGGCACCTCGACCGATGTCGGCCTGATCGAGAATGCCGTGCCGCAGGTCTCGGGCGAGCTCGAACTCGAATACGCGATGCCGATCCACGTGCCGATGGTCGACGTGCATACGATCGGCGCCGGCGGCGGCTCCATCGCCTCGGTCGATGCGGCGGGCATGCTGCGCGTCGGCCCGGAGAGCGCCGGCGCGCGGCCCGGCCCGATCTGCTACGGCCGCGGCGGCGCCGAGCCCACCATCACCGACTCCAACCTGGTGCTGGGCCGCCTCAATCCCGACAAGCTCTTGGGCGTCGACCACCCCGTGACCCTCGACCACGTGCGTGGCCTGGTGCTGGAGAAGGTGGGCCAGCGTCTCGGCCTCGATGCCGAGGCGGCGGCTGCCGCCATCCTGCGCATCGCCAACGACCGTATGGCCGGCGCGGTGCGTCTCGTGTCGCTGTCGCGCGGCCACGATCCGCGCGACTTCGCGCTGTTCGCCTTCGGCGGCGCGGGCCCGTTGCACGCGACCGCGCTGGCGCGTGAGCTCGGCATCCCGACTGTGCTGGTGCCGGTGCGGCCCGGCATCACCAATGCGCTGGGCTGCGTCGTGGCCGACCTGCGCCACGACTATGTGCGCACCGTGAACAAGCCACTGTCCGCCGTCGACGATGCCATGGTGGCGCGCATCTACGCAGAGCAGGCAGCCGAGGGCGAGGCCACGATCGCGCGCGAGGGCGTGCCGGTGCGCGAGCTGCGCCGCGTCCTGTCGGCCGATATGCAGTTCCAGGGCCAGAGTCACATCCTGTCGGTCGGCGTCGAGGGCGCGGACATCGGTGTCGCCGGCCTGCACAAGGCCTTCGCTGCCGCCTACTGGCGTCGCTTCGGCATCGAGCTGCCGGAGATTCCGCCAGTCCTGGTCAACCTGCACACGGCGGTGATCGGCGTGCGCCCGGAAATCTCGCTGGCCGTGCTCGCGGCAACCGATCGCGCACCGACGCTCGCCGCCGCGAAGCTCGGCAGCCGTCGCGTCTGGTTCAGCGACGGCTGGCACGACACGCGGGTCTATGCTCGCGAAAAGCTGCCGCTCGACGCCACGCTCGAAGGCCCGGCGATCCTCGAACAGCTCGACTGCACCACCGTCGTCGAACCGGGCGACACGGTCAGGCAGGACAGGCTCGGCAATCTGTTGATCTCGGTGAGCCGACAGGACACGATCCAGACCTCCGCAGGGTAGGAATATCGATGGCGTTTCGCTTCGTGCATGCGGCCGATATTCATCTGGATTCACCGCTTCGATCCCTCGCGCTCCGCAATCCCGAGCTTGCCGATCTGATCGGAAACGCGACGCGCCAGGCATTCACCGGCATCATCGATCTGTGCCTTGCCGAGGAAGTCGATGCGCTCTTCCTCGCGGGCGATCTCTACGACGGGGATCAGACATCGATGAAGACGGCGCGTTACTTCGCGAATCAGCTTCAGCGCCTGGACCAGGCGGGTATCAGGGTCTTCATCGTTCGCGGCAATCACGATGCGCTGTCGCGCATCACGAAGGAACTCGTCCTCCCCGAGTCGGTCAAGGTCTTCAGCGGCCGCGCCGAGGCCATTCCCGTCGAGGCTGCGGCCGGCAAGCCTCGCGTGGTGATTCACGGCCTGAGTTTCTCGCAGCCGCACGCCCCGGACAGCCTGCTGCCTCGCTACAAGCCGCCCGTCGAGGGCGCGGTGAACGTCGGAATCCTGCACACGAGTCTGGCCGGGGCGCCTGGCCACGATCCGTATGCGCCGTGCAGCGTCGCCGATCTGCGGGCCACGGACTTCCGCTACTGGGCTCTCGGCCATGTTCACAAGCGCTTCGTCGCCGACGGCCCCTGTACCATCGTGATGCCCGGCAATCCGCAGGGCCGCGATATCAACGAGGCCGGCGCCAGGTCCGTCACGCTGGGCACGATCACCGATGACGGTTCGGTAAGCATCGAGGAGCGGTGCACGAGTGTGGCGCAGTTCGAGAGGGCCGTCGTCGACGCGAGCGGAATCGCCGAATGGCGCGACCTGATCGGGGCGGTCGCCAAGGCGATGGAAAGGACCCGGGAAAGTGTCGCCGCGGGTCACCTGGTGGTCCGGTTGAAGATCGTTGGAAAGACCACCCTGGCGTGGCGGATCCGCAGCGATCTCGATCTGCTCAGGGCCGATGTGGAACACCGGGCCGCCGCGACGGGCGCGTGCAGCGTGGAGAAGCTGGAGATCGAGTGCCAGCCTTCGGGTACGCTCCCAGCGTCATCGGGCGACCCGATCACGGAATTGCGCCGGCTGATCGAGAGCGAGATCGTCCGCTCCGACGCTTTCCAGCGAGAGGCCATCGAGATCGGCGAGGAACTGAGAGGGCAACTGCCCCCGGAATGCAGGCATCTCCTCGGTGCGGACGAGGCGGGTCTCAAGGACTTCGTTCTGTCGCTGGTGCACGACGGAGCCGACGATGTGCTTGCCCGGCTTCATGCCCAAGCGAAAGCCGGAGAAGGCTGATGCGTCTGCGGCGGCTCGACCTCACGCGCTACGGCAGGTTCACCGGGCGCAGCATCGATTTCGGCTTGGCGGAGGAGAAGCAGCCCGATCTGCACATCCTCTACGGCCCGAACGAGGCGGGTAAGTCGACGGCATTGGCAGCCTTCCTGGATTTCCTGTTCGGGATCGAGCCGCGGTCGCGCTTCAACTTCCTTCATTCGTATCAGACGATGCGTATCGGCGCAGCGCTCGAACTTGTGCGGGGTACCCGGGAGCTGGTCAGGGTGAAGCGAGCCCAGAACAGTCTCCTCGACGCCAGCGACCAGCCGGTCCCGGAGGCGCTCATCCAGGCAGAGCTGGGCAACATCGATCGGGACTCCTACCGGACGATGTTCTCGCTCGACGACGACACGCTGGAAAAGGGTGGCGAAAGCATCCTCGCGAGCAAGGGCGATCTCGGGCAGCTGCTGTTTTCGGCCAGTGCCGGCCTGTCCGATCTGGGCCGCAACCTCGAGGATATCCGCGGCGAAGCCGACAGGTTCTACAAATATCGAGCCCGGAGCGGAGAGCTGGCCGATCTCAAGGCCAGGCTGGCGACGTTACGGGCCGAACGAGAGAAGATGGACACCTTCGCCGCGCAATATGCCCAGCTGGTCGCGACGCGTGACAAGGCATTCAGCCTGTACAACGACGTCCTGCGAGAACGTGCTGGGATCGCTTCCCGGTGCGGCGAGATCGAGCGACTGCTGGTTGCCCTTCCACGCCTTGGAGGATTGCGAGACATCCGCCAACGTCTGCTGCCGCTCGCCGATCTGCCGGAGGTTCCGCGCGATTGGGCGGAGCAGCTGCCCGGGATGCAGAAGGACGAGATCGCCCTGGAGACGCGGGTACAGGCCGTCGAGGACGAAGTGGCGAGGCTGGAAGGTGAGCTGGCGGCGATCGTCGTCGATCAGGCCGCTCTAGCCCTGACCCAACGGTTCAACGGTCTCTCCGATCTCCGGGCCCGATATGTCACGGCGACCAAGGACATTCCGGAGCGTCGGTTGCAGTCGCGGGAGGTCGACCTTGTCATCTCCGGCATCCTCGAACGGATCGAGCGCAAGGATGAGCCGGAGCCGGGCAGGCTGCTGCTGGGCGCGTCCATCACGGCATCCTTGCGAGCGTTGATCGAGAGCTGGTCGGGAATCGAGGCCGCCCTGAAGGCCGCCGAGAAAGAGCTCGACGCCGCCAGAGGCCGCGTGGAGGAAGCACGAGTCCAGCTCGAGG
>JAGNNA010000356.1 GCA_017990895.1 Reyranella sp. | reverse complement strand
GGCTCCTACAAGGCGCCGCGCGAACTGCTGTGGATCCTGGGCGTGGTCATCTTCCTGCTGATGATGGCGACGGCCTTCATGGGCTACGTGCTGCCGTGGGGCCAGATGAGCTTCTGGGGCGCCACCGTCATCACCAACCTGTTCTCGGCCATCCCGGTGGTCGGCGAATCGATCGTGACCTGGCTGTGGGGCGGCTTCGCCGTCGACAACCCGACGCTCAACCGCTTCTTCGCGCTGCACTACCTGCTGCCGTTCATCATCGTGGCCGTCGTTGCGCTGCACGTCGTTGCGCTGCACATCCACGGTTCGAACAATCCGACCGGCATCGACCCCAAGGGTCCGCAGGACACCGTCCCGTTCCATCCGTACTACACGATGAAAGACGGTTTCGGCGTCGTGGTGTTCCTGATCGTCTTCGCCGCGTTCGTCTTCTTCGCGCCCGACTACATGGGCCATCCGGACAATTACATCCCGGCCGATCCGCTGGTCACGCCCGCGCACATCGTGCCGGAATGGTACTTCCTGCCATTCTACGCGATCCTGCGCGCCATTCCCGACAAGTTGGGCGGCGTGCTGGCGATGTTCGGCGCCATCGCGGTGCTGTTCATCCTGCCGTGGCTCGACACCTCGCGCGTCCGGTCGTGCACATTCCGGCCGATCTACAAGTGGTTCATGCTGCTGCTGGTGGTCGACGTGATCGTCCTGGGCTTCTGCGGCGCCAACCCGCCGGAGGGCTTCTGGGTGCCGCTGTCGCAGCTCGCCACCCTCTACTACTTCGCGCACTTCCTCGTGCTGCTGCCGATCCTGGGCAAGATCGAGCGGCCGTTGCCATTGCCTCCCAGCATCGCCGACTCGGTGCTCAAGAAGAAGGCGGTATAAGAGCCATGCGCAAGCCGTTTGCCCGCAAACTCCTAGTCTCCGGCGCGATCGCGCTGGCAGCCCTCGCTACCGGCACCGTCGCCATCGCGGCCGGCGGCACCGAGCAGCCGCCCGCCCGGAAGTGGCACTTCCAGGGGCCGTTCGGCACCTTCGACCGCGCCGCGGCCCAGCGTGGCTATCAGGTCTATCAGGAAGTGTGCGCCGCCTGCCATTCGCTGCGGCTGGTCGCCTACCGCAACCTGATGGACCTCGGCCTGACCGAGAACCAGGTGAAGGGCCTGATCAAGGACATCACCGTCCCCGATCTCAACGACGACGGCGCGCCGATCGACCGGCCCGCCCGCCTGTCCGACCGGTTCAAGAGCCCGTTCCCGAACCAGGCCGCCGCCGCCGCCGCCAACAACGGCAAGGCGCCGCCCGACCTCAGCGTCATCGTCAAGGCGCGTGCGAACGGCGCGGACTATCTCCATGGCCTGCTCACCGGCTACGTCCCCTACGACAAGCTGACGCCCGAGCAGATCAAGGAGTTCGACGTCAAGAAGGACGACAATTTCAACAAGTACTTCCCGGGCCACAAGATCGCCATGGCGCCGCCGCTGAGCGACGACAAGGTGACCTACGCCGATGGCACCAAGGCCACGCTCGACCAGCATGCCTCGGACGTCACCGAGTTCCTGGCTTGGGCCGCCGAGCCGCACATGGAAGACCGCAAGCGCACCGGCGTTCGCGTCATCCTGTTTCTGATCGCCCTGGCGGGCCTGATGTACGCTGTGAAGCGCATGGTGTGGGCCGACAAGCACTAACGCTGGGGGCGCGCTCCCAGCAAGTTACCTCTTGAGTCTCTTATCGATCGCTTCGTGTCGTTGCAGCAGGCGGCGGGCGCGATCGATCACCGGGATGTCGATCATCTTGCCATCTACCGAAAACGAGCCGCGGCCCTCAGCCGCGGCTTTTTCGTCGGCCGCGATCAGCTTCTGCGCGTAGGCGACTTCGTCCGCCGTCGGCATGAAGGCCTCGTTCAGGGCGCCGACGAGACCGGGATGGATGCAGGTCCCGCCCGAGAAGCCGAAGCGGCGCGCCCGTTCGGCGCTGTTCCTGTAGGCGGCGGGATCGGAATAGTCGGCGACGGTGCCCAGGATGCCGATCATCGACACGCCATGCGCCTGGGCCGCGAACGCGACCATGCGCTTGGGCAACTCAAGAGTCTCGTCACCCGGGACCGAGCCGGTTTCCAGCGCGAAATCCTCGCCGCCCAGCATCATGGCGATGACGCGGGGACCGCGCTCGGCGATGTCGTTCAACTCGGTGAGCGCCCGCGGATGCTCGATCATGGCGGCGAAGCCGATGCCGCCCGCCGGCATGCCGCGCTCGCGCTCGAGTTCCGTCACCACCTCGTCGAGAAGGCGCAGATGCTGCACGCTTTCGGTCTTGGTGACGAACAAGGCCGAGAGACCGGGCCGTACCGCCGCCTCGAGGTCGGGGATCGCCAACCGCAGTGGGCGGTTGATGCGCACCGCGACGTCGGCGCCGCCGCGCGCGACCTTCTTCATGGTCTCGGGCAGCATCGCGCGGGCCTCCGGCTTCTGAGCGGGCTGCACGCTGTCCTCCAGATCGACCAACACGCAATCGGCGCCGCGCTCGTGCGCCTTGTCGATGAACTTCGGAACGTTGCCGGGAACGTAGAGGATCGAGCGCCAGACGGGCGGAACGGGGCGGTTCACTTCCTCTTTCCTTTTGAGATCGCACCCGACGCGCAGAGCTTGTCGTACTCGTCCGCGCCCAGCATCGGCTTCAGCAGAGCTTCGTTGTGTTCGCCGACCCGGGGCGCCGCGCTCTTCAGCGCGCCGGGTGTGCCCGACATGCGCGGCACGACGGGATGGGTCGGGATTTCGCCCATGTCGGCATCATCGATCTCGATCAGTGACTCTCGCTCCAGCACGTAGTCGTCCTCGACGATCTGCGAGATGTCGTAGACCGGACCGATGGTGACGCCTGCCTCGTCGAAATAACGCAGGTTCTCGTCGAGATCGCGGGCGGCGATGAACTCGCCGATGATCCGGTCGAGTTCGACGCCGTTGCGCACGCGCTCGATGTTGGTCGAGAAGCGCGGGTCGTCCGCCAGTTCCGGCCGGCCGATCTTGGCGAGCACGCGCATCGCCATGCCCTGCGTCGAGGCCGACAGGCACACCCAGCTGCCGTCCTTCGTCTGGTAGACGTTGCGCGGCGCCGCGTTGGTCGAGCGGCTGCCGGTGCGCACCTTCACCTCGCCGGTCAGCCGATGGTTGGCCGCCTGCGGTCCCAGCATCGAGAACAGCGGATCGAACAGCGGCAGGTCAAGGACCTGGCCTTTGCCGCCGTTCATCTCGACCTCGCGCAGCGCCACCATCACGGCGCCGTAGCCGTTCAGCGCTGCCATGCAGTCGGCGAGGTACATCGGCGGCAGGACCGGCTCGCGGTCGGCGAAGCCGTTCATCGAGGCGAAGCCGCTATAGCCCTCGATCAGCGTGCCGAAGCCCGGCTTGTGGCGATAGCGTCCGTCCTGGCCCCAGCCGGAGATGCGCAGGATCACCAGCTTGGGGTTGATCGCGTGCAGTTCGGCGGGCGACAGGCCCATATCCTCCATGACGCCGGGCCGGAAGCTCTCGACTAGGATGGCCGCGGTCTTCGCCAGCTCGCGCACGATGGTACGGCCGGCGTCGGAGCGCAGATCGAGGGCGACGCTCTTCTTGTTGCGGCTGTAGACCTTCCACGCCGTCTCGACGCCCTTCACCCTCCAGGAGCGCAACGTGTCGCCTTCGGGCGGCTCGATCTTGATGACCTCGGCGCCGAAGTCGGCGAGCTGAAGCGTCAGGACATTGCCGGCCACCAGGCGCGACAGGTCGACGACGCGGACCCCGTTCAGGGGGCCGCGTGCGTCGGGTGTGAACTTCTTCTTGGCGGGACGTTTGGCGGACATCTTCGAACAAAATCCTGTCATTCCGAGCGCAGCAAGGGACCTTTGGCGATGCCAGGAAAGGTCCCTGGCTTACGCTCGGGTGACAATGGTGGTGGGAACGGCGTCGTGCGTCAGCCGACGTGCTTGGCCAGGAATGCGAGCGTGCGCCCCATAGCTTTCTTCGAGGCGGCAGCGTCCCAGCTGCCGCGCTCGTCGCAATGGAAGCCGTGATCGGCAGGATAGTCGAAGATCTCGACATTGGGATGGAGCTCGCGCAACTCGTTCACGTGCGCCATCGGAATGTGCATGTCCTTGTCGCCAAAATGCAGCTGCGTCGGCACAGTCGGCTTCTCGTTCCTGGCGCCATGGATACCGCCGCCGTAGTAGGCGGACACCGCATCGGGCTTCAGACGCGTCGCGGCCAGCCAGCTGATGGTGCCGCCCCAGCAGTAACCGGTCACGCCGACCTTCTTCACGCCCCGCTTCTTGAGCTCGTCCATCGCCGCTTGAACGTCCTGCACGGCCTTGTCGGTGAAGCCCGGTGTCATGACGTAGCCGCGGCCCTCGGCAATCGTGTCCGGTGTATAGCCGAGCTCGATGCCGGGCTTGATGTGGTCGAAGAAGCACGGCGCCAAGGCGAGGTAGCCGTCGGCGGCGAACTTGTCGGTCACGGCGCGGATATGGTGGTTCACCCCGAATATCTCCTGGATGACCACGATGCCGCCCTTCGGCGTGCCCGCCGGGATGGCCAGGTAAGCGCCGATCTCGCCGGCGGCAGACTTAAGACGGATATCTTCACCCATGAATATTCCTCCCTGTGTGGCGGGCATTGGACCATGGTAAGCCCGCGCCGTTCAAGGAATCCCCACCATGTATCTTCCCAAGCATTTCGCAGGCGATGAAGCGGTCGGCCGGGAGGTCATGAGCGCCCATAGCTGGGCTCTCCTGATGACGACCGACGAGACCGGCGCGCCCTTCGCCACCCACCTGTCGCTGCTGTGGCAGGACGACGGCAGCGAACACGGTTCGCTGATCGGCCATCTGGCGCGCGCCAACTCCCACTGGAAGCTGTTCGAGCGGCCGGCGGAGTCGCTGGCCCTGTTCTGGGGGCCGCACGCCTATGTCTCGCCCACCTGGTACACGCCCGGCGCCAAGGTGCCGACCTGGAACTACGTTACGGTCCATGCCTATGGCCGGCCGCAGGTCATCGAGGACACACAAGGTGCCCTCGACGTGCTGACGAAGCTCTCGACAGC
>JAGNNA010000355.1 GCA_017990895.1 Reyranella sp. | reverse complement strand
AGGCCACACCTATCGTGTGATCGTCCATCGGATGCCGCCGTTGCTGGGGCAGCGCTTCGTGATCGGTGCGGCCGTGCCGGTGCGGGAGCTGACGGCCGAGTCGCAGGTGTTGCTGCAACGCGCCGCGATCGCAGCGGCAGTTGCCGTCGCCCTTGCGGTCATCGGTGCCCTGGTGGCATCGCTGATCCTGTCGCGCTCGATCGCGCGCATCGCCCTCAAGACGGAGCGCATCCGCCAGCTCGATTTCTCGGATCGGCAACCCGTGCAAAGCCGCATCACCGAGATCGCCCGCCTGTCCGATGCCGTCGAGAACATGCGCTCCGGGCTGGAGATTTTCGGGCGTTACGTCTCCAAGACTCTCGTGCAGCAGATCATGCGGTCGCCGGCGAGCAGCGGCGTCGGCGGAACGCGTCGCGAGGTCACCGTGATGTTCACCGACATCGAGGGTTTCTCGCGGCTTACCGAGACCATGGAGCCGGAACTGCTGACCAGCCGGCTCTCCCGCTACTTCGAGGCGCTCGGCTCGGCCATCACTGCCAATCGCGGCACGATCGACAAGTATATTGGCGACAGCATCATGGCGTTCTGGAACGCGCCCGAGACCGATCCGCAGCATGTCGCCAACGCCTGTCGCGCCGCACTGCAGGCCGCGGCCGCCGGCCACGCCCTGTCGGACAAATGGCGGCAGCGAGGCCGGCCGGGCTTCCGCACGCGCTTCGGCCTGCATACCGGTCCCGCGGTGGTCGGCAATGTCGGTGCGCGCGAGCGCATCAACTACACGCTGGTCGGCCAGGTGGCCAACCAGGCCTCGCGCCTCGAAGGCATGAACAAGGTCTATGGCACCGAGATCCTGGCGAGTGGCGAGGTTGCCAGGCCGACTTCCGGACTGTTCGTGTGGCGGCACATCGACCGCGTCGTGGCCGTAGGCACGACGGAAGCGCACGACGTTTATGAGCCGATGGGCGAGAATGCCAGCCGAGCCGAGCATGCTGCCTTCCTCGCCGTCTGGGACAAGGCCCGCGACGCCTATGTCGCGGGCCGCTTCGAGGAGGCTCTTGCGGGCTTCCGGGCGGCTGCGGCGATGCGCGAGGAGGACGCACCCTGCCACGTCTTCATCGGGCGCTGCGAGACGTTCCTGCGCGAGGGCCTGCCGGCGGGATGGGACGGCACCTGGCACATGGACCGGAAATAGCGTCGAACCGTCGGATCAGAATCGGACTGTTACGCCCAATGTGAAGAACTTCGTGCTCAACTGGTCGTAGGTCGTTCCCACGAGCAGGTCGAAATCGAACTGTGGGTGGGCGGCCGGCGTGTAACGCAGGCCCATCTGGTTGCCGATGATGCCGGGCTGGCGGCCGAACGCTTCCATCATCAGGGTGACATCCCAGCCGACATCGACCTCGACCTGCCCCCCCCAGAAGAAAGCAGTCGGGTGTTCCCCGCGCAGGTAGCTCCATCCGCCATTGACGTTGATCCTGAACTTGTCCGTCACCGGGATCGTCACGAGCCCGATCAGGCTCGCCAGACCCAGATCCCCGGTCCGTGCGTTGACCGCGGCGGTCAGACCCACCCCGAAACCGACGCCCTTCGAGGCCGGCTGGAAGTTGATTTTAAACTGCGGTCCGACAAGCGGGCCCGCGATGGTCTGATCCCAGTAGTGGGCGTAGGCAGCCCCGATCTCGAGCCAGGGCATCTTGAGAGTCGTGCAGGCGGGCGCGATGTTGGCGTAGCCGTCCCCCGGCACGAAGTCGGCTACCCAGAGTTCGACGTGACAGGTGCCGGGCGTCTCCACTTCGGAGTCGTCGACGATATGGGCGCCGCCTGCCGCCAGGGTCGGACCGGCGAAGACGGCAGCCACCACCCAAGACAGGGTGCCTGTGAAGATCCAGAAGCTGTTGTTTCTCACGCGCCGGCAAATTCGCCCGGGACCATTACGAGCGCAAGACGTTTTCAGGCGCGCATCAGTGACCGTACATGCGCAGAGACGGACTCCGCGAGGGCGGCCAGGTCGTAACCGCCTTCGAGCACCGACACGAGGCGCCCGCGACAATGCCGACGGGCAATGGCGAGCAGTTCGTCCGTCAGCCAGACGAAATCCTCGGTCTCGACATCGAGTTGCGCCAGCGGATCACGGCGATGGGCGTCGAAACCCGCCGAGACGATGACGAGTTCGGGCGCGAACGTGTCGAGAGCGGGCAGCAGCCGGTCGGCCCAGGCGGTCCGGAAGGCCGCGCTGCCGCTACCGGCGGGGAGGGGAATATTCACGACGTTGCCGTCGATGCCGCGCTCACGCGGCGAGCCGGTGCCGGGATAGAGCGGATACTGGTGCGACGAGGCGTAGAACAGGTCGGGGTCCGTCTCGACGACGGCCTGAGTGCCCTGGCCGTGATGGACGTCGAAGTCGATCAGGGCGATGCGCCGGACGCCGTAGGCCGCACGCGCATGCAGGGCGCCGATTGCGGCGTTGCTGAACAGGCAGAAGCCGCCGGGCACGTCCGGCGTGGCGTGATGGCCGGGCGGTCGCACCGCAGCGAAGGCGGTGCGCGCCTGGCCGCCCAGCACGCCGTCGATCGCGGCCACGACGGCCCCCGCGGCGTGGCGGGCGGCATTGGCGCTGCCGGCGCTCATCACCGTGTCGGCATCGACATGGACCAGCTCGCCGTCAGGCGGGCGAATGCCCAGAATCGCATCGACATAGGCCGGCGGATGGACACGCGTCAGCTGCTCGATCGTGGCGGCGGGCGCGATGATGCGGGTGAGGCCTTCGAACTCCTCGTCGGCCAGCGCAGCGGTCACCGCGCGCAGCCGGTCGGGGCGCTCGGGATGATAGTCGCCGGTATCGTGCTCGAGGAACGACGGATGGCTGATCAGCAGCGTCATGCATCCCCCTCTAGCGCGCTTCGGCGATCTGCGACAGAGTCACCCGCAACCCATCGATCGCTGTGAGGTTGTTTTGTTCAAGTTGCGCAGTCTGGCTGTCGCCGCCCTGGTCCTTTTCGCCGGGCAGGCCTCCGCCCAGGAAACCACCTTCCGGCTGAAGAATTCCATGGAATACCCGATCTCCCAGCTTTCGGTTTCGCCGACCCAGCTCAACATGTGGGGGCCGAACTTCCTGCGTCCGCCGGTCATCCGGCCGGGCGAGGCACGTGAAGTCTCGTTCCGCGCGTCGCCCGACTGGTGCATGGGCGACCTCAGGGTCAGCTTCGCTGATGGCGGTCCGCCCGCGGTCTGGGGCTATCTGAACCTCTGCACCCTGCAGAAGATCTCGCTCCATTATGACCGCATGACCGGTGTCACCTCAGCCCGCTACGACGAGTAATCGATGGACAGCCTGGCCCCCCTGCCGTTCGACAACAGCTACGCGAAACTGCCGGAGCGGTTCTATGCGCGGCTGGCGCCGACGCCGGTGGCGGCGCCGCGACTGGTCAAGCTGAACCGCGCGCTCGCCATGCAACTGGGTCTCGATCCCGAGGCGCTGGCGTCGCCGCAGGGTGTGGAGATGCTGGCGGGCAACCGCATCGCGCCAGGATCCGAGCCGATCGCGATGGCCTATGCCGGCCACCAGTTCGGCAACTTCGTGCCGCAACTCGGCGACGGCCGCGCCATCCTGCTGGGCGAGGTCGTGGACCGCGACGGCGTGCGGCGCGACATCCAGCTGAAGGGCTCGGGCCCGACGCCCTTCTCGCGCAGCGGCGACGGCCGTGCCGCAGTGGGTCCGGTGCTGCGCGAATATATCGTGAGCGAGGCGATGGCCGCGCTCGGCATTCCGACCACGCGCTCGCTGGCTGCCGTCACCACCGGCGAGCCGATCTGGCGCGACGGCGAAATTCCGGGCGCCGTGCTGACGCGTGTCGCCTCCAGCCACATCCGCGTCGGAACCTTCCAGTTCTTCGCCGCGCGCGGCGACACCGAGGCGCTGCGCCTGCTCGCCGACCATGTGATCGCGCGTCACTATCCGGAGGCGCGTCAATCGGCCGAGCCCTATCGCGCGCTGTTCGAGAGCGTGATCGGCCGCCAGGCGGCGCTGGTGGCCAGGTGGCTGCTGGTCGGTTTCATCCATGGCGTGATGAACACCGACAATTGCTCGGTCGCCGGCGAGACCATCGACTACGGCCCCTGCGCCTTCATGGACGCCTACAATCCTGAGACGGTGTTCAGCTCCATCGATCAACAGGGCCGCTATGCCTACGCCCACCAGCCGAGCATCGCGCACTGGAACCTGGCGCGCTTCGGCGAGACCCTGCTGCCTTTGCTGGCCGAGGACAGCGAGAAAGCGCTGGCCACCGCAAACGAGGCGCTGGGCACCTATCGCGCCCGCTATGTCGATGCGTTGATCGGCGGCCTGCGGCGCAAACTCGGCCTGTTCACCGAAGAGGAGGGCGACCCGGCGCTGGCGCAGGACCTGCTGAACGCGATGACCGACGGCCAGGCCGATTTCACGCTGGCGTTCCGCCGCTTGGGCGATGCTGCAGCCGATCCGGTCGCCGATGCCGATGTGCGTGGCCTGTTCGCGAACAAGCCCGAGTCCTTTGACGCCTGGCTCCCGCGCTGGCGTGAACGCGTCGCGCGCGAATCACAGGATGGTGCGAGCCGGCGCGCGGCGATGCATGCGGTGAACCCGCTCTACATCCCGCGCAATCATCGCGTCGAGCTGGCCCTGACGGCGGCCGCTGAACGCGAGGACTACGCGCCGTTCGAGGAATTGCTCACGGTCCTGGCGAAGCCATACGAGGAGCGGCCGGGTCTTGAGGCCTATGCCGAGCCAGCGCCGCCGGATCAGGGCGTCTACAGGACGTTCTGCGGTACCTGATCAGAGATTGATAGCGGTCGGCTTCGCGTCCTTCCAGTCGATCCACCGGTCGAGATGCATGAAGCGTCCGTCGTCGGTGCCGATCTCGCGCTCGATCAGCGTGTTTAGTTTGCCGTTCATCATCGCGATCAGGTCGCGGTTGCGCTCGAAGTCGTGGGCGAGGTTCACGGTCTCGTCGGGATCGTTCCCGAGGTCGTAGAGCTCCAGGTCGTTGTTGGCACGCAGCTCCTCGAGCGTCGCCGGCGTGTTGAAGCCGCGGAACGAGAAGTAGCG
>JAGNNA010000049.1 GCA_017990895.1 Reyranella sp. | reverse complement strand
GCCACGATCCGGTCGCCCTCGAAGAACATGTGCTCGGTGCGGCAGAGGCCAATGCCCTCGGCGCCGAACTTGCGCGCCTGCGCGGCGTCGGTCGGCGTCTCGGCGTTGGTACGGATGCCGAGCTTGCGGAACTCGTCCGCCCACTCCATCAGCTGGGCGAAGTCGCCGCTGAGTTCGGGCTGAACCGTCGGCACGACACCCAGCATGATCTCGCCGGTGCCGCCATCGAGGGTGATGGTCTCGCCGGTTTTGACCACCGTGCCGCGCACGCTGAGCGTCCCGGCCTTGGCGTCGATGCGCACGTCGCCGGCGCCTGCCACGCAGGGCTTGCCCATGCCGCGCGCGACCACGGCGGCGTGGCTGGTCATGCCGCCGGTCGAGGTCAGGATGCCTTCCGCGGCATGCATGCCGTGAATGTCCTCGGGGCTGGTCTCGCGGCGTACCAGGATCACCTTCTCGCCGGCCCGCGCCTGCTTCTCGGCTTCGTCAGCGGTGAACACGACCTTGCCCGACGCCGCACCCGGCGAGGCCGGCAGGCCCTTGGAGATCACCTTGCGGGTGGCCTTGGGATCGAGCGTCGGATGCAGGAGCTGATCGAGCGAGGCCGGCACGATGCGCGCCACGGCCTCACGCTTGTCGATCAGTCCCTCGTGCACCATGTCGACCGCGATCTTGAGCGCGGCCTTGGCGGTGCGCTTTCCGTTGCGCGTCTGCAGCATGTAGAGCTTGCCGCGCTGCACGGTGAACTCGATGTCCTGCATGTCGCTGTAGTGCTTCTCGAGCCGCTGGCGCACGTCGGCCAGCTGCCTGAACACTTCCGGCATGACCTCTTCCATGGCCGGCGCGTCGGACTTCTGGGCGAGCTTGCCCTGCACGGTGAGGTGCTGCGGGGTGCGGATGCCCGCCACCACGTCCTCGCCCTGGGCGTTCACGAGGTATTCGCCGTAGAACAGGTTCGTGCCGGTGGAGGGATCGCGCGTGAAGGCGACGCCGGTGGCGCAGTCTTCGCCCATGTTGCCAAACACCATGGCCTGGACGTTGACCGCCGTACCCCAGCTCTCGGGGATCGAATGCAGGCGACGGTAGGTGATCGCGCGCTGGTTCATCCACGATTCGAACACCGCGCCGACGGCGCCCCAGAGCTGCTCGCGCGGCTCCTGCGGGAACGGCTTGCCGGTGCGTTTCTCGACCAGCTTCTTGTATTCGGCCACGACCGCGCGCCAGTCGTCTGCCTTGAGGTCGGTGTCCATGGAAACGCCGAGATCCTCTTTCTTGATCTCCAGCGCCTCCTCGAAATAGTGGTGGCCCACGTCTAGCACGACGTTGGAGTACATCTGGATGAAGCGGCGGTAGCTGTCCCAGGCGAAGCGCTCGTCGCCCGACGACTTGGCGAGGCCCAGCACCGTCTTGTCGTTGAGACCGAGGTTCAGAACCGTGTCCATCATGCCCGGCATCGAGGCACGGGCACCGGATCGGACCGAGACCAGCAGCGGATTAGCTGCATCGCCGAACTGCGTGCCAACGACCTTCTCGACTTGGGCCAGCGCCTTCTCGACCTCATCCTTGAGTTCGGGCGGATAGGTCTTCTTGTTGTCGTAGAAATAGGTGCAGACTTCGGTGGTGATGGTGAAGCCGGGTGGCACCGGCAAGCCGAGGCTCGACATCTCGGCCAGGTTGGCGCCCTTGCCGCCCAGCAGATTGCGCATGTCGGCGCGGCCTTCGGCCTTGCCGTCCCCGAAACTGTAGACCCACTTGGCCATTCTTAGCCCTCGATCTTAGAAAAGTCGGCCACCGCATCCATAGTGGCACGAATCTGGTTGAGCAGCTTCAGCCTGTTCAGGCGAACCTCCGGCCTGTCCGTGACGTTGACCGTGACCTCGTCGAACAGGGCATCGATCGGCCCGCGCAGGCCGGCGAACGCAGCCATTGCGCCCGCGAAATCCTCGGCGGCGAGCGCCGGCTTCACCGCGCGCGCTACCTGATCCAAGGCGGAAGCAACGGTTTTTTCCTCTGCTTGTTCCAGCAGGGCGGCATCCGGCGCACCCGCGATCTTTGCCGCGAGGCCCTTGTCCTTCTTCTCTTCCGCGCGAACGATGTTGGCGGCGCGACCATAGGCGGTGAGCAGGTTGCGGCCGGCCTCGGTGCCTAGAAATGCCTGCAGCGCCTCGACCCGGGCGAGCAGCCGGACGAGATCGTCCTCGCCGCCCAGCGAGACGACGGCGTCGACCACGTCGTGACGCACGCCCTTCTCGCGCATCTGCACCTTGAGGCGCTCGGCGAAGAAGGCGAGCAGATCGTCGGCCTTGAGGAATGGCTTGAGCGGCAGACGCAGCCTGTTCTCGACAACGATGCGGATGACGCCGAGCGCCGCGCGCCGCAGCGCGAATGGATCTCGCGACCCCGTCGGCTTCTCGCCGATCGACCAGAACGAGGTCAGCGCATCGAGCTTGTCGGCCAGCGCGACCGCGATCGACACCGGCGCCGTCGGACAACGGTCGTTGGGACCGGCCGGCGTGTAATGATCGCCGATCGCATCTGCGACGGAAGCCGGCAGCTTCTCGCCGAGCGCGTAATAGCGGCCCATGACGCCCTGCAACTCGGGGAACTCGCCCACCATGCCGGTCACGAGATCGGCCTTGCAGATCCGCGCCGCCTGCTCGACAGCGGCCGCATCTGCACCGGGAACGGCCTTGGCGATGTCGCCGGCCAACGAGACGATGCGCTCGACCCGTTCGGCCTGGGTGCCGAGCTTGGCGTGGAACACGACCTGCTTCAGCCGCGGCAGACGGCTTTCCAAGGTCGACTTGCGGTCCTGGTCCCAGAAGAACTTGGCGTCGCTCAGGCGTGCCCGCAGCACGCGCTCGTTGCCTTCGACGATCACCTTGCCGCCGTCGCGCGCCACGTTGTTGGCGACCACGATGAAACGATTGGCGAGGCTGCCGTCGGCCTTGGTCGTGGTGAAATGGCGCAGATGCACCCTCATCGACACGATCAGAACTTCCGGCGGGACGTCCATGAACTGCGAGTCGATGGTGCCGATCAGCGGCACCGGCCATTCGACGAGGCCAGTCACTTCATCGACCAAGCCTTCGTCATCGCGCAGAGACACCTGGGCCTCATTGCAGAGCTGGCGCGCCCCGTCGAGGATGATCTTCCGGCGCTCCGCCGGATCGAGGATCACATGTGCGGTCCGCAGCTTCGCCTCGTAGTCGGCGAAGTTCGAGACGGTGAACTCACCCTGGCTCAGGAAACGATGGCCGCGCGTCGTGTCGCCGAACGCGACCGGCGCCATGGCGCCACCGGGCGACACCTCGCCCTTCAGCACCTTGCCATCGAACAGCGCGACAATTCCCTGCAAGGGGCGCACCCACTGCATCGTGCCGCTGCCCCACTTCATCGACTTGGGCCAGGGCAGCGCCTTCAGCGCCGCGTCGATCACCTGCGGCAGTGCCTCGGCGGTCGGCCCGCCCTTCTTCGTGATCACAGCGAACCAGAACTCGCCCTTGCCGGTGTCGCGCTTCTCGGCCTGGTCGAGCGAGGCGAGGCCCGCGCCCTTCAGGAAGCCCTGGACCGCCTGATCGGGTGCGCCGACGCGGGGACCGCGCTTTTCCTCGCTGACATCGTCGCGAACGGCGGGGATGCCCTCGACCACCAGCGCGAGGCGACGCGGCGTCACGAAGGCGCGCGCCGTCTCGAAGCCGATGCCGGCGCCTTTCAGCCCGTCGCAGACCAGCCGCTTCAGATCATCCGCCGCCCGCGCCTGCATGCGCGCCGGAATCTCTTCGCTCAGGATCTCGAGAAGAAGCTCGGCCATCAGATTCCTCCCCATTCAAACGGGGAGGTGTCGGCGTCTCGCGGCTTGTAACCAAGCCGCTTAGCCGACGGAGGGGTCAGAGGCGCCACGCCAGAGAGGATGACCCCTCCGGCGCCACGCGCCACCTCCCCATTTGAATGGGGAGGAGAAGCAGAAAACGCCATACCGGTCATCACGCCGCTGCCTTCTGCGTCGCCAGCCATGTCTCGCAGCAGGCCTTGGCAAGATTGCGGACGCGCAGGATGTAGCTTTGTCGCTCGGTGACGCTGATCACGCCGCGGGCGTCGAGCAGGTTGAAGGAGTGGCTGGCCTTGATGCACTGCTCGTAGGCTGGCAGCGGCAGCTTCTTCTCGACCAGCCGGCCGCATTCCTTCTCGGCGTCGGCGAAATGGCGGAACAGCATCTCGGTGTCGGCATGCTCGAAATTGTAGGCCGACTGCTCCCGCTCGTTCTGCAGGAACACGTCGCCATAGGTCAGCGGCACCTCCGAGTCCGCCCGGTTGTAGGGCAGCTCATAGACCGTCTTCTTGTCGAACAGGTACATGGCCAGACGTTCGAGCCCGTAGGTGATCTCGCCGGCCACCAGGTCGACCTCGATGCCGCCCACCTGCTGGAAGTAGGTGAACTGCGTGATCTCCATGCCGTCGCACCAGACTTCCCAGCCCAGTCCCCAGGCGCCCAGGGTCGGGCTCTCCCAGTCGTCCTCGACGAAGCGGATGTCGTGCAGGGTCGTGTCGATGCCGATCGCCTGGAGCGAGCCCAGATAGCGCTCGAGGATGTCGGGCGGTGACGGCTTCAGGATGGCCTGGAACTGGTAGTAGTGCTGCAGCCGGTTCGGATTGTTGCCGTAGCGCCCGTCAGTCGGGCGACGCGACGGCTGCACATAGGCCGCGTACCAGGGCTTCGGCCCGAGCGCGCGCAGGGTCGTCGCGGTGTGGAAGGTACCGGCGCCCATCTCCATGTCGAACGGCTGCAGGATCAGGCAGCCCTGGGCCGCCCAGTAGTCCTGCAGGGTCAGAATCAGTTCCTGAAAGCACGTCGGTTTCCCGCGCGCTGCTGAGGGGTTCGACACCGGTATTCCCCGAAGCTCTAAAGGCCTTGTATTTCCGCAACTTATGGCCGTTTTTGCGGTGCGGCAAAATAGGTACCGGCCCCCACCCGGTCAAGGCTGCTGGTTCGCTGCGGCCTTATGGCCGGGGACGACCGCACTGGCCGCATTTTTCAGCAGTGGCCGGAATATAGGCACCGCACCCGGCGCACTGGACGGTATCCTCGATCACGACGGGCTTGCGCGGCGGCGCAGGTGGCTCCTTGGCAGGCACCGGAGCCGGCGGAGGCGGCGGTGGACGCTGCGGCAGATCGTTGCCGGTGAAACGGTCGAAAAGACCCTTCCAGTGCCGGAAACTCCTGTAAATGCCGTAGAGGGCGAGGCCGAACAGCGCAATCTTGAGCAGGAATCCCATGCGGCCTTTTGCGGTTCCTGCAGAACCCGGTCAAGCGGGCTATAGGTAGACGATGAGTGTGACGGAGGATCGGCCGCTCGACCTGTTCGTGGTCGGCGGCGGCATCAATGGGGCGGGCATCGCCTGCGACGCGGCGGGTCGGGCGCTGACGGTCGCTCTCTGCGAAATGAACGATTTCGCCAGCGCGACCTCCTCGAAGGCGAGCAAGCTCATCCATGGCGGCCTGCGCTACCTGGAAACCTACGAATTCCGCCTGGTCCGCGAGGCGCTGCAGGAGCGCGAGGTGCTGCTGGCAAAGGCGCCCCATCTTTCGTGGCCGCTGCGCTTCGTGCTGCCCTACGAGCCGCACCTGCGGCCGCGCTGGATGCTTCGGCTCGGGCTGTGGCTCTACGACCATCTCGACTGGCACATGACCCTGCCCAAGTCGATCCAGGTCGACCTGCCCCGGTCGAAGTTCGGGGCGGGCCTGAAGCCCAGCTTCGAAAAGGGCTTCGTCTATTCCGACGCCTGGGTCGACGACGCCCGTCTCGTGATCTCCAACCTGAAGTCGGCCCGCGAGATGGGGGCCACGATCTATGCCCGCCATCGCTGCGTCTCGGCCCGCCGCAGCGACGACGGCAAGCTCTGGCACATCGAACTGCAGGGCCCGACCGGAGCGCCCGTCCATCTCAAGGCGCGCGCCCTCGTGAATGCCGCCGGCCCCTGGGTGAAGCACTTCCTCGACGAGCAGACAGAGATCAAGACGCCCAAGAGGGTACGCCTCGTGAAGGGCAGCCACATCGTGGTGCCCAAGCTCCACGATGGCGACCATGCCTTCATCCTGCAGAACAGCGACAACCGCATCGTGTTCGTCATTCCCTACGAGCGTGAGTTCTCCCTGATCGGCACCACCGACATAGCGGTCGAGGAAGGCGAGCATCCGGTCTGCTCGCCCGAGGAGATCGCCTATCTCTGCGACCTCGCCAGCCGCTACATGGCCAGGCCCGTTCGGCCCGAGGACGTGGTCTGGACCTATTCCGGCGTCCGCCCGCTGTTCGACGACGGAGACGACAATCCCTCGAAGGTGACGCGCGATTACCATCTCGAAGTCGACGGCTCGCCACAGGGCAAGGCGCCCATCCTCTCGGTGTTCGGCGGCAAGATCACGACCTACCGCCGGCTGGCCGAACATGCGCTGCGCGACCTCCAGCCCTATTTCCCGCGCATGGGCGGTCCCTGGACCGACGGGCGCGCCGTCTATGACGGTGAAATGGCCGACGCCCCGAGCTTCGAGCAGGCCTTCGACAACTTCGTTGACGGCGCCGCCGCCGCCAAGCCCGGCCTGCCGAAGGAACTCGTGCGCATCCTCGCCCGGCGCCATGGCTCCGGCCTCGACGACCTGCTGGAAAACGTGAAGACCGTCGCCGATCTCGGGCGTCATTTCGGCGGCTCGCTCTACGAAGTCGAGGTGCGCCATCTGGTGCGCGACGAATGGGCTGTCGACGCCGAGGATGTGCTCTGGCGGCGCACCAAGGAAGGCCTGCACATGACGGCCGAGCAACGCGAAGCATTCGCACGCTGGCTGGCCGAGCAACGGCTGAACTTTACATAACTTAACCTCCGCGCCGGGCACGCTGGGCGCGCTCGGTCCGTACCTCGGAAACCACCCCTTTTCTGGCGAGGTTTCCGATGTCGATCCGTTCCCTGGTCCTGCCCACCGCTCTCGTCCTGGCGGCAGGCCTTGCCTTCAGCGCCCCTGCCTCGGCCTTCGATCTGTTCGAGGAAGACATGATCGAACTTGCGCAGGCCACCCCGGCGAGCCCACCACCCCCGGCCGTGCGGGGCGAGCGCACTCCCGGTGATCGCGGAACCGCGCGTGTCGAGCGCAGCGTCTCCCCCAAAGCGATGTGCCTCGACATGGCCGCGCGCCGCATTGGTGATCGCGCCTATCTGAAGGCGCGGCTGGAGCTCAAGCCCGAGCAGATGACCGCCTGGAACGCGTTCGAAAAAGCCGCCGACGAGGCCAGCGCCAAGACGATGGCCCGTTGCCAGACCCTGCCGACCGAGATGAAGGAGCGCCCGACCTATCTCGAGCGTCTCACGATGCAGGAGGACATGATGAAAGCCCGGATCACGACGATCGAGGCGGTGAAGCCGTCGCTGACCGCCCTCGTCGCCGTCCTGACGCCGGAACAGAAGGCGCTCCTCGAACGCCCGCACGCCGGCTTCGGCCATCACGGGCACAAGGGCATGGGCAGCCCCGGCCCGCGCTAGAAGCCTACCAGTCGCTGTGGCGGACGATCTTCATCAGGTCGTCCGCCATGGTGAGGGCGGTGAGCACGCCGGTCTTGGGATTGTCCGGCATCGCCCGGCCGAGCCGTTCGAGCTTCAGCTCGCCTGAATCGGACACGACCTCGAGCTTGCTGGCATTGGTGCCCGGCGGCAGGGTCGGATCGGCCACCAGCTCGATTTCCGTCCTGTCGAGACCGGCGCCGCACAGCGCGACCGTCACCGCCAGATTGGCGTTCTTCGGGTAGAGCCGGCCGGCATCGGCGGGCGTGCCGCGGAAGATCACGGTCGGTTCCTTGATCGACGGCAGGTCGAACTCGGTCTCGGCCGGGGTGCCCGTCCAAGCATACGGCGGCTTGATCGAAATGTATTTTACCTTCTCCAGCTTACCGAGCCGCATGGCGAGCAGCCCGTCCAGGCCGGCGATGGCGCCGGCGGGTAGACGCAGGCGCGCGCCGCTCTTCTCCGCTGCCTTTACGTGCTTCTTCCACAGCGCCGGGTCGCCATAAGCCCCCGTGGCGATCACCATGAAGTCGAAACCCTTCTTCAGGATCGTTTCGCCCCAGTCGCGCACCGCCTGCTGGCTGGCCGCCTCGACCACGACGTCCGGCTTGAGCTTCAGCAGCGCTTTCAGGTCATCCACGACCGCGACCTTCTTGCCGAGCTTCTTCTGGGTGGCCGCGACCCTGCCCTTGCGCACCAGGACACCGACGATGTCGATCGGCGGCTTCTTGTCGCGAAACACGTCGAACAGCATCTGGCTGATGGCCCCATAGCCAATCAGCGCGATTTTCAGCCGCTTTTCCTTCGCCATCTGTTCCCCCGGACCCGAATCACGGAGCGACTATAGCGGTCAGGCTCGGCCCTTGCGACCCACCGGGGTGGCGGCTATAACCCCGGCCTCGCCGCGGGCCGGAGTCCGCAAATCCTGACGGAGCGTAGCTCAGCCTGGTAGAGCACTAGCTTCGGGAGCTAGGGGCCGGAGGTTCGAATCCTCTCGCTCCGACCAATCGGCGAGGCCGATGCCAGTGGCATCGGTTACGAGAGAACGGCGGACCCTGGGGTCCGCCGTTTTTGTTTCAGGTCGCGTTATTTCTTCAGGATGGCGATGTCGGAGACGGGGCCGCCCAGACCCTCGATCTTCGCCACTTGCGTCGCCTTGCCGGTCGCCAGGTCGACCGACCAGAGCTGGTCGCCGGTCATGGCCCAGCCCTCGTTCTTGGTGCCGTCCGACCAGATGTCGAAGGCGACGACGTCGATTTTCGGGCCGAGCGTGCCGACCGTGTTGAGGATGCCATCGTTCGGCGGCGCCTGCTTGACCAGGGCGCCGGTCGCGGTGTCGATGTTGAGGAGCGTCGTCTCCTTCGTGCCCTTGACCGAATTGGTGTAGGCGCCGGCCATCACCTTCGGCGCCTTGCCCTTGTTGGCATCGGCATCGGCATATTTCAGGCTGCCGTCCTTGATGACCTTGCCGTCGTCGACGTTGACGCGAAGGCTCGTGCCGTCGCTGCCGATGACGCGCAGCCGGTCCGCGACCGGGTTGAAGTCGACCGTCGCGGCGGCGCCGGCCGGCAGCATCGTCTCGAGCCTCGACTTCTTCGTGGCCTTGCCATCCATCGCGATGGTGTAGAGCGTGCCGTCGGCGGCCAGTGCGTAGAGCATGCCGTCGGCCGGTCGCACGTCGATGCCGACCATGGGACCGGCGACGCCCTCGACCTTCATCTTCTTCGTCGCCTTCTTGGCGGCGGTGTCGACGATGGCGATGGTGTCGTTGCCGATCAGGGCGGCGACATCCGCCGCCTGCGCCGCGCCTGCCAAGGCCACCAGGGCCGTCGAGGCCGCGAGGATTGCCTTCACCGTCATTCGATCTTTCCTTCCGTTGCCGACCCATGAGCGGGTCATGCAGCGGATACCGGCCGACCGGTTCGTTTGGATGCAGCGCCGGAAAAAAGAATCGAGATCAGATGTCGGATGCATCCAATTGGGGTTTTCCGAAGTATTCTCGTAGAGTACGCACCAGCGTCCATCGGCGCGACAACCGCAGGAAGCAGAGCCAGAACCGATGACGGCAGAATCGTCCTCCGATTATTCGGCGCTGGAGGCGGGAATCTCGGCTGCGATCGTGCGCTGTGCCGCCGGCGAGCGGTCGGCTCTGCGCATCATCTACGATCTCGAAGCCGCCCGCATGGTGGGCGTGGCGATGCGCATCCTGCGGCGGCGCGATCTCGCCGAGGAGGCGACACACGACGCCTTCATGCGGATCTGGCGCAGCGCGCGCACCTTCGAGCCCTCGCGCGGCTCGGCGCGCGCCTGGATCTACACGATCGTGCGGAACCAGGCTTTGACGATCCTGCGCGACGAAGGGCGCTTCGGCCCCGACGAGCCAACCGACAATGAGATGCCGGAACCCCATTCGGCCCTGGCGCGGCTGCCGGAGTCGAGCGCGCTGCGCCACTGTCTCGAAAAGCTCGATCCCGGCCGTCGCAGCGCCATTGTCCTGGCCTATGTGCACGGCTTCAGTCACGGCGAACTGGCGGGGCGCCTCGGCGTGCCGCTGGGCACCATCAAGAGCTGGATACGCCGCGGCCTCGTCTCCCTGCAGGAGTGCCTGGGATGACGACCGACCGCGACGACCGGATACACGCCGCCGAATTCGTCCTGGGCCTGCTGGAGCCCGAGACGCACGCCGCCGCAGAGCACCGCCTCTCTTCCGACCCCGCCTTCGCGCGCGAGGTCGCCGCCTGGCAGAAGCATTTTGCGGCTTTCGACGATACCGCCGAACCGGTCGTGCCGGCCGATGAGCTGTGGCGCCGGATCGAGGCCGGCATGGGCACGGCGGTTGCCGCGCCACCGGCCACGCCGGCCGGCCTGCTCCCACGATTCTGGAACAGCCTCGGCGCGCTGCGCATCGCCGCACTTTCCGGACTCACGGCCGCCTTGGCCCTCGCGGTCGTTACCACCTTGACCGTGCGGCACGCGCAGGAAGTGGCAGCCCGCAAGCCAGTCTATGTCGCCATCCTGGTCGACGACGCGACACGGCAGGCCGGCGCCATCGTGAACGCCTTCGCCGACGGAAGAGTGGAGATGATCCCGCTGGTCGACATGACCGTGCCGGCGGGACGCTCCTTGCAGGTCTGGACGCTCTGGAATCGCGAAGTCGGCCCGCGATCGGTCGGCCTGCTCGACCGCGCCCGCGCGACTCCTCTCGATCTCGAGCGACTTCCCACCACGGCGGCCGACCAGCTCTTCGAGATCACGCTGGAACCGGCTGGCGGTTCGCCGACCGGTCGGCCGACCGGCCCGATCCTCTACAAGGGCACGACGGCGCGCACGCTGTAGCCTGCGTCAGCCGACCAGCGGGAAGTGACAGGCGACCTCGCGGCCGGGCGCGATCTGGCGCAGCGGCGGCACTTCATCCGAGCAACGCGGCTGGGCATGAGGGCAACGCGTGCGGAAACGGCAGCCCGAGGGCGGGTCGAGCGGCGAGGGCGGATCGCCGGGCTTCAGTTTCGTGTCCCCCAGCGGGACGTCCGGATCGGGCACCGGGATCGCGGCCATGAGAGCGGCCGTGTAGGGATGCGCCGGCGTCGCGAACAGCGAGTCCGAATCGGCGACCTCGCAGAGTCGGCCGAGATACATGACGGCCACCCGGTCCGACACCGACTTCACCACCGCGAGATCGTGGGCGATGAACAGGAGCGTCAGGCCGAACCGCGCCTTCATGTCCTCCAGCAGGTTGACGATCTGCGCCCGGATCGAGACGTCGAGCGCTGACACCGGCTCGTCGCACACGATCAGGCTGGGCTCGAGCACGAGGGCGCGCGCGATGGCGATGCGCTGGCACTGGCCGCCGGAGAATTCGTGCGGCCTGCGGTTCCAGACGAGGTCGGGATCGAGGCCGACCGCCTCCATGACGGCGCGAACGCGGCGGGTGCGCTCGGCGGCATCCGAAACACCCGACACGATCAGCGGCTCGGCGATGATCTCGGCCACCTTGCGGCGCGGATTGAGCGAGGCGATCGGATCCTGGAAGATCATCTGCAGGCGAGGCCGCATGGCCCGCAGCGCCTGGCCGCGCATCTGCGTGAGGTCCTTGCCGTCGAACACGACAGCGCCGGCCTTGGGCGGCGGCAGCTGCAGAAGCGCGCGCGCCAGCGAGGACTTGCCCGAGCCCGATTCGCCGACGAGGCCCAGAGTCTCGCCCTGCTTCACCGTCAGGGTAACGTCGCTCACGGCATGGACATGCCGGCCGCCGCCGACCGGGTATTCGACCACGAGATTCTGGATGGCGAGGAGATCGCTCACGCACTCACCCCCCGCGGATGGAAGCAGGCATAGCCCCGCGCGGCTTCCCAAGTCAGGGCCGGCTGCTGCTCGTCGCACTGCGTCGTGCGGTAACTGCAGCGCGGCGCGAAGGAGCAGCCGCCGCTGCGCCGCGCCAGGTCGGGCGGGCGGCCGGGAATGGCGCTGAGCCGCGAATGGGTGGGATCGGTGAGCCGCGGCAGCGAACGCAGCAAGGCCTCGGTGTAGGGCATACGCGGGGAATGGAAGATCTCGCGTGTCGCCGCCGCCTCCACGGCACGGCCGGCATACATCACCATGATGTCGTCGGCGCGGCCGGCGGCGACGCCGAGATCGTGAGTGATCAGGATCATCGCCATGCCACGCTCGCGCTGCTCGCGTTGCAGCAGGTCGAGGATCTGGCGCTGCACGGTCACGTCGAGGGCCGTGGTCGGCTCGTCGGCGATCAGCAGCTTGGGCGAGCAGGCGATCGCGATCGCGATGGCCACCCGTTGGCGCATGCCGCCGGACAGTTCGTGCGGGTACTGACTCGCGCGACGCTCTGGCTCGGGGATGCCGACCTCGTTCAGCAACTCGACGGCGCGGCGTGCGGCCGCCTTCGAATCCAGCCCGCGGTTGAGACGCAGCCCCTCGCCGATCTGGCGACCGATCTTCATCACCGGATTGAGCGAGGTCATCGGATCCTGGAACACGATGCCGATCTCGGTGCCGAGGACGCTGCGGAATTCGCGGGGCGACAGGCTTCGCAGGTCGCGCCCCTCGAACAGGACTTCGCCGCCGACGCCGGCACCGGAGCCCGCCCCGACCAGGCCGATCAGCGAGCGCACCAGCACCGACTTGCCCGATCCGGACTCGCCCACGATGCCCAGCGTCCGCCCCTCGTGCAGGTCGAACGACACGCCATCGACCGCGCGCAGCGGCCCGCGCGCCGTGGAGAAGCTCACCTGTGCGTTGCGCACTGACAGGAGAGGTGCGGCGCTCACAGGGCCGACCTCCGCGGATCGACCATATTGCGCACCGTGTCGCCCACGAAGTTGAGCGACAGAACGGTGGCGAACATCACCGCCGCCGGGATCAGGGCGGTGTAGGGCGCCACGTCGAGCGCCTCGCGCCCATCGGCGATCATGCCGCCCCAGCTCGGCTGGGGCGCCGGAATGCCGAGGCCGAGGAAGGACAGCGCGCCTTCGGCAACGATGATCACGCTGATCGCCACCAGCCAGAAGGCGAACATCGGCGGCAGGAGGTTGGGCAGGATCTCACGCGTCAGGATGCGCCAGTCGCTGGCGCCGACGGTGCGGGCCGCCAGCACGAAGTCGCGATTGGCCCAGGCCAGCGTGTTGGCGCGCGCCACCCGCGCCGCTGCGGGAATCGACAGGATGCCGAGCGCCAGGGTGACGTTGAACAGGCTCTGCCCGAGATAGGCGGTGAAGGTGAGCGCCAGCACCAGCGACGGGAAAGCCAGCAGGATGTCGATGAAGCCGACTGCCAGCATGTCGACCTTCCCGCGGAAGTAGCCGGCACTCATGCCGATGGCGCCGCCGACCAGAAAGCCGAGGATCGGCGCACAGATTCCCACGATCAGCGAGGTGCGGGCGCCGTAGATCACGCGCGAGAGCATGTCGCGCCCGAGATTGTCGGTGCCCAGCAGGAATTCCGCGGACGGAGGCTTGCGGCGCAGGATCAGTTCCTGCGCCGAGGGATCGGGCAGCCCGATCCAGTCTGCGGTGATCGCCAGGAAGACGACGAGCAGGAGCCAGCCCAGCGGCAGGGCGAGCGCCCAGTGCCAGCGGCGCCGCGGCCTCGTGGCGGCGACGACCGCGCCCTTAGCTGCGGAAGCGGACATGACGCACCCTCGGATCGAGCACGGCGTAGAGCATGTCGACCAGGAAGTTGATGACCACGAAACCTACCGCGATGAAGGCCACGGTGCCCTGCACGAGGATCAGGTCGCGATTGAAGATGCCGCCCAGCAGCAGCCGCCCGACGCCGGGCAGGGCGAAGATCTGCTCGACGATCACCGCCCCGCCGATCAGCCCGCCGATGTTGAGGCCGAGAATGGTGATCAGGGTGAAAGACGAGGGACGCAACGCATGCTGCAGCAGCACCCGCCATTGCGGCAGGCCCTTGGCCCGGGCCAGCAGGATGAAATCCTCCTTCAGCGTCGTCAGCAGGTCCGAGCGCAGCACGCGCATCAGCACCGTCCATTCGATCAGGCCGAGGGTCAGCGAGGGCAGGATCATCGATTCGAGATTGTCCCACAGCCCCTCGGAGATCGGCGTGAAGCCGGTCGCGGGCAGCAGATCGAAGGAGACCGAGAACAGGTAGATCAGGACGATGCCCAGCATGAAGTTGGGCATCGCGAGAAAGCCGAAGGCGGCCGATGCCGAGATGCGGTCGAACAGGCCGCCGGGCCGTCGCACCGAGAGCAGCGCCACCGGAATCGCGATGCCCAGCGCGATGACCTGCGCCATCACCATGAGCTGCAGCGACACCGGCAGCCGGTCGACGATCGCCTGCACGACGGGCTCGCCGTTGCGGTAGGAGCGGCCGAGATCCCCCGAGAGCGCCGAGCCGAGCCAGTCGAAGTAGCGCACCAGCATCGGCCGATCGAGGCCGAGGTCGGCGCGCAGGCCCGCAATGTCCTGGGGCGTCGCGAGGTTGCCCAGGATCACGATCGCCACGTCACCCGGAAGGATGTTGACGATCATGTAGGTGAGCAGGGTGACGCAGAACAGCACAACCACCAGCCGTACCAGCTGGCGCGCAAGCCACGGCATCGGCGACGCCCCCTACGCTACCTTGCTCCCGCCCTTGTCTACTTCGCGAACCACGCGCCCTCGACCTGCACGGCACCGCCGCGCAGCGCCGGAATGCCGCGCACGTTGGCACGTGTGATCGCGAAGTCGATGTTGCTGCCGGACCACAGCCACACCGCGTCGTCGTTCAGGATCTTGATCAGGTCGCAATAGGCTGCCTTGCGCTTGTTCTCGTCCAGGCTGGTGCGGCCGACCAGCAGCAGGCGATCGACTTCGGCGTTGTTGTAACCGGAGAAGTTGATCGGGCTCTTGGAATGGAAGTTGGCGAACATCTGCGGATCGACGTCGGCCAGGTCGATGATGCGCCAGCCGGTGACCTGGAAGTCGCGCGTGAGCGCCTCCTTCACCAGCTGCGTCTGGTCGACCGGCTTGATCTCGACGTCGATGCCGGCCTTCTTCATGTCGGCCTGGAAGACCTGGGCGCCTTCGCGGCCGCGCGGCGTGGCGGTGACCGTCATGGTGAGCTTCACCGGCTTGCCGTAGTCCGCGATCAGCTTGCGCGCCGCTTCCGGATCGTACTTCAGCGCGCCGTTGTCCTTGCACTCGATGCCCGAACTCGGCCCGTACGGATCGTCATGGACGGGGCGCAGCCCCTGGGTCAGGACGGCGGCGTTGGCCTTGCGGTTCAGCGCCATCGAGACGGCCTGCCGCACCCGCTTGTCGTTCAGCGGCTCTCGCTGGGTGTTGAGCGGAATGACCAGCGCACCGCTGCCCACCCATTGCAGCACGCGCAGGTTCTTGTCCTTCTTCGCCTTGACGATGTTCTCGGCGCGATCCTCCCAGATGACCTGGACGTCGCCCTTCACCAGGCTGGCGTAGCGCGCGTCAGAGTCGGGAAGCGGCCGCACGGTCACGCGGTCGAGATAGGGCTTGTCCTTGTCCCAGTAGTCGGGGTTGCGCTCCGCGACCAGCCGGTCGGCGGCGCGCCATTCCTTGAAGACGAACGGGCCCGTACCGACGGGATTGCGGTTGTAGTCGGCGCCCTTCTCCTGGGCGATCTTCACCGGGATGATGAGCGTCGTGACGGTGGGCTGCGCCAAGGTCCGCGGCAGCGCCGCATTGGGGCCGCGCATCTTGAACACAGCGGTCAGATCGTCGGGCGCCTCGACCTTCTCGATGGCGAGATAGGCGCGGCCGGCGAAGCGGTTGGCCGGATCGAGCAGCCGGTTGAAATGGTCGGCCACGGCCTGCGCCGTGAACGGCGTGCCGTCATGCCATTTCACGTTCGGACGGATCTTGGCCGTCCAGACGCTGCCATCCTCATTGGGCGTCATCGACAGAGCGAGCGCCGGGAGCAGGTTGCCCTTGTCGTCGAGCCGCATCAGCGTCTCGTAGAACAGCGAGGCCGCGGTAACCGTCGAATTGGAATAAACGCCGGCGCGGACCGGATCGAAGCCTTCGAAGTCGCTCTCGACTCCGATCGTGAGCGCGCCACCGCGCACCGGCGCCGGGGCGGGCGCCTGGGCGAACGCCGGGCCTGCGAAAGCCGCAGCAAGTGTCGCCGCCAGACCGAATCTGCGAGAAAACAGTGCCATTCAGGCCCTCCCATGGATCGCGCCGTTGACCGGCATCAACTCTATGGGCGGGAAGATAACGCGGCGTTTGCTGCAAGCCTAGAAGTTTGCGGAGGGTCTGAAGACGAGCTGGCTACATGCAGTAAGCCTGGGCCGCGACCACGGCGTTCAGACCCTGCATCTCCTGCGGCGACAGGTTCGACGGGTTGAGCAGGTTGCCGCTGACGCTCACCGACTGGTTCGACTTACGCAGGCCCAGGATCGCGTTGGCGCGCTGGTCGGCCGGAATGCGGCCGATGATGCACTGGCACATCTTTTCGGAGGCCGTGACCATGCACTCCGTCATGAGTTCGTCGGCACGGGAGGCGGACGAAAAGCCCAGGGTCAGGACGAGAGCGGCAAATCCGGCGGCGATGATACGCATGCAAATCTCCATGGATGGCGCATCCTACACCGTCTCTCAGCTCACCAGCCAGTTCCGCAGGAGGCCGAACAGGCCGGTCAGGAAGAGGATCGTGAGGGCGACGTTGCGATAGAGCCGCTCGCTGGCGAGACCGTGGAACAACCGCCCGCCGGCCCAGGCCCCCAGCACCATGACCGGGAACAGCACGACGGCCCGAACCAGCGCGTCGGTGCCGGCAACGCCGGTGACCAGCACGATGACGATCAGCAGGAACTGCGTCAGGAAGTAATAGGTGACGATATTGGCGCGGTTGACCTGCGGCGGATCGTTGCCCGACAGGAGATAGAGCAGCACCGGCGGTCCGCCGACGCTGGTGGTGGCCATCATCGCACCCGAGACGCCACCCACGATTACCGTCGCAACGGCCGAGCGCCGGCCGGTGTACTTCCAGCCGGTCCACATCAGGAGCACGAAAGCCACGATCACGGCCGACACCGCCGTCACGATCGTGTTCTTGTCGACGCTGGCCAGCAGCCACACACCCGCCGGCATGGCGAGGCACGCCGCGATGCTCATGGGCGTCAGAACTTTCCAGTCGGCATGCCGGCGGACCTGAGGGAAGAGCTGCAGCGACACCACCAGTTCGATGGCGACAACGGTCACCACCATCTCGGCGGAACCGAACAAGATGGCGAAGATCGGCGCCATCAGCATGGCCGAGCCGAAGCCCGCGAACCCGCGCATCAATCCCGCGATCAGCGTGACGCCGAGCGCGGTCCACAGGCCGGTTTCGGCGAACAGGGACTGGATGTAGGAAATCACGAGGGACTTCGACAGCGTGGCGCGTGTGGTTCGAAGTCCCTCATTGCGTCCGGGATGCCCCCCACTTCCCACGACGACGGTGCGGTCGTCGAGAGTATCGAGGTTTGCCCTGTCAGCGCGACCTTCCGCGCGCCGTGACCGGCCAGATATCGACGAGCGTGTCGCCCTTCACCACGTGATAGCTCTCGTAGAGGTTCACGGTCGGGTCGCAGTGCGGCGGCGTGAGGACGACCTGGTCACCGAGCCTGGGCCCCTCGCCGCCCTCCGGCGCGATCACCGCGAGATGCTCGTCGCCCATGAAGCGGGTCGTCGCGCCTTCCACGGCACCCTTCAGGATCATCGGCGGCCCCTTCTCAGTGGCCATCGCCTTGAGGCCTGCATCGACGGTCACCATGCCCGGCGTGTTGGCGCTGACCACGCGCGAGTCGATCTGCAGCGCCTGCTCGAAGGTCGGCTTGTCGAGGCCGCGCAGGTCGCAGACATTGTAGTCGTGGTCCATGAACACGTAGGACCCGACCTGCAACTCGGTGAAGACGCCGAGCTTGGCGTCGATGTAGTGCGTGCCCGTCCCCGAGCCGGTAACGATGCCGGGCTTCAGGCCCGCCTCCTCCAGCTTCGCCAGGATGCCCTGAAGATATTCCGTGCGCTCCTTGATCTCCGCCGTGCGCTGCTTGAAGTCGACGATGTGCTGGTGACGGCCGCAGTAGAACTGGACGCCGGCATAGGTGAGCGACCGGAAATTGGCGATCTTCCGCACCAGTTCGACCGTGGCCTCGGGCGAGGCTGTGCCGGTGCGATGGATGCCCGGGTCGATGTCGACGATCACGGTGAGCGGTTTGCCCGCCTTGGCCGCCGCCGCGGCCAGCGCCTCGGCATTGGCCGGATGGTCGACCACCAGCATCAGTCCGGAGACCTTGGCATTCAGTTCCACCAGCCGCTGGATCGCCTGCGGCGTCACCACCGGCGAGGTGATGTGCAGGCTCTGGATGCCCGCCTCCGCCAGCGCCTCGGCCTCGCCGAGCTTGGCGCAGCAGACACCGAGCGCCCCCGCCTCCATCTGACGACGCGCAATATCGGCCGACTTGTGGGTCTTGGAATGCGGCCGCAGCTTCACGTTATGCGCCTTGGCGAAGTTCGCCATCTCCGCGATGTTGCGATCGAGCATGTCGAGGTCGAGCACCAGGGCCGGCGTGTTGAGTGAGCCGCGCGAGCCCTGCTGTCCGATCAGGTGCCCGTGCAGGCGCCGGGCTTCGCTGTAGGCTTCGCTGGTCATTTGTTCTGATCTCCGGATTGCAGATTGCGCACGACCATGGCTTCGCCGGTCGTGCCGCGGTTGACGCCGGCGCTCTTCATGAAGGTGTTGTCGCGGCCGGTGCCCCAGAGCGCGACGCCCTGGGCCAGCAGGCCGCCATCCACCTTCACCGTCTCGCCGGTGATGAAACGCGCCTCGTCGGAGGCGAGGAAAGTCGCGACGTCGGCGATATGCTCGGGTTCGCCGCGGTCGGGCCAGGGCTGCTGGGCGAACTGCTTCTCGTACTTGTCGGGCCGCCCGCGATGGACCAGCGGCGTCGAGATCACGCCCGGTGCGATGCCGACCACACGGATGCGATCGGGGCCCAGCTCGGTCGCCACGTTCTCGATCAGGCTGATGCAGGCCGCCTTCGCCGCCGAATAGGCGTGGCTACCGCCGCCGCCCACCATGCCGGCGATCGAGGCGGTGACCAGGATCACGCCGCCGTCACCCTGTTCCTTCATCGCCTGTGAGGCGTGCTTCATGCCGAGGAACACCGAGCGCGTCAGCAC